>NZ_CP146069.1:1957887-2115708 GCF_037023735.1 Roseovarius sp. S88
CAATCTGGACGAGCACGCTCATGCGGCGCGACTTGTTCTAAATAGCAAACGATAAACCGGTGGCACGAAGATGAGCGTAAGCGGCGATGCCACCAGCAAGCCGCCAATCATCAGCGTTGCCATTGGCTCAAAGAGCGCACCGCCTGCAAGCGCCATTGGAACAAGGCCCAAAACAGTTGTGATCGACGTGAGCAGGACCGGCCGCAATCGTTTCTTTGAGGCCTCCACGATGGCGTCATCAAGCGCCAGTGTCTCGCGTTCGATATCAATTTGATCGATCAACACAATGGCGTTGTTGATGATGATGCCCATAAGCGAAATCAGACCCAGAATGGCAAAGAATGAGAGGGGCTGCGCGGTGATGCCCAAAGCAAGTGGCGCACCAATAAGAATGAGCGGAATGGTCATGAACGTCAAAGCAACCCGACGCAGCGAATTGAACTGAAAAGTCAGAGCAAGGATCATCACCACCAGAGCGTAAGGCATCCCGGCGGCCAGATCGGCATTTGCCTCGGCAGAATCCGCACTCTCACCTCCAAGTTCAATTTTGTAGCCCGGTCCAAGATCGATCTCGTCCAATGTCGGCTGGATGATCGCTTCAATCTGAGCAGCCGAAGCGGTTGCGCTTTTGGCGCTTATGATAATCTTTCGTTCCTGGTTCTGACGGCGCATTTGCGATAGCTCCAGTCGCGGGGCAAAGCGCGCAACCTGGTCCAGAGAAATCAGTCCGCGCTCAGTGGGGATTGAAAGGTTCTCCAGGTCCTCGAGGCTGTCGCGAAAGCTGCGCTCGGCGCGCACGACAATTGGGATCTGATCTTCGCCGTCGCGTAGAACCGAAACCGAAGTTCCGGAGAAATATGCCTCCATCACGTTCGAAATGTCCTTGGACGTCACACCGAGTTCGCGGGCCTTTTCCTGCAGGATATCGATGCCGACGGTTATGGTTTTGTTTCCCCAGTCATTTTGGTTCAGAATAAGACCGGGGACCGCGTCAAAGCCTGCTTCAATCCTTTTGGCTGTATTCAGCAGGACATCGCCATCCGGGCCAGAAACCTCGACTTCGACAATCCCGCTTTCGCTGCCGCCCATGGACAGCCGCGTAACCCGTGCCCGCACAGTGGGAAAATACTCAAGGAGATGCTGGCGCGCCCTGTCCGCAGCGGTGACCGCGCCTTCGAAATCGTAGGTGTTGACGACAAGAAATGCGCTGGCCGGATTGGTGTCGGCGGGCGCAAGCGCGAGGTAGAAGCGCGGGCCGCCATGCCCCACAAAAAGAGTGGTGTTGGCGACTTCTGGATTGATCTCGGGATCACGCAGCCAAGCTTCTATTGCCAGCGCTTCGTTCTGCGTGGCGGTTATCGAACTGCCTTTCTGTAGATCGATATAGATCAAGAATTCGGCTCGTTCGGACAATGGAAACATTTCGGATTTCAAATTTCCAAACTGAGAAACGCCAAGCCACACCAACCCATAGCTGAGGGCTATGATCGGCAGGCTTAGAGGTAGAAGTTTCCGGACCAACACGCCATATGCCAAGACCAGTTTGCCTTCTTTCGTCTCCTGTGCAGGCTTGGGCCGTAACAGCGAGGCGGCAACATATGGCAAGATGTAATGTGCTGTCAGCCAGGAGCCTACGAGCATAAGCGCCACCACGGCACCAAGCGAAAAGGCGAACTCTCCTGATGTGCCTTCCAAAACCATCATGGGCGCAAAAGCGGAAACCGTGGTAATTGAAGCCACGGCAAGCGGGATAAAGAATTGACCGCCTGCAGAAATTGCCGCCTCTTGCGGTGTCGCCCCGTCTTTGATGCGCGTGTCGATGTCCTCTACGACTACCAGTCCATTATCGACCAGCAAACCCAAAGAGATGATGACGGCGGCAATGGAGATTTGTTCAAGGTCAATACCCCATTGCGTCATGCCCAAAAGAGCGAATGTCACGGTAAATGGGACGATACTTGCAATGATGAAAGCAGGCCGCAGACCAAGAAACACAAGCATTACAAGCAGGACGACAACAAAGGTTTGTGCGACATTTGACAGCGCAGAATTGACTGACTGTGTGACATTGGTCTCTTGAAAGGTGGAGATATTGAAGCTGATCCCAATCGGCTGGACCATTTCCAATCGAGCCACTTCCTTCAGAAGAATCTTGCCCAGCTTTTGGATGTCTCTGTCATCGGCCATTTCAACGCTGACCAGCACGGCGGGCGCGCCGTTAAAGTAGACTGGTTGTTTGGGCGGATCGACATATCCGCGGCGGGGTGACAGCAAGTCTTTTAGCGTCACGATCTCTCCACTCGAGAGTTGAGTGAGGACAACGCCTATGTCTTCAATCGTGTCGAGATTTCCATTCGCCTCCAGCAGAATCGTGGTGCCATCTGCATCGATCTGCCCAGCGGGCAGGATAACGTTCTGGTCGCGTAAATCCTGAACAAGTTGTGGGATTTGCACGCCTACGGCAGCCAGTCGGCGGGCATCAATCTCAAGCCATATCCGTTCATCTTGCTCACCCGAGAGCGTGACTTTAGTGACACCATCAATCGCGTAAAGGCCGGTCTGCAACTCTTCTGCGGCCTGCGCGATCTCAGCCATGTCGAACCCATCGCCAGTGACCGCAATGGTCGCAATTGCCACATCGCCGTAATTTGTATTCACGAAAGGGCCCTGCGTGCCGTCGGGCAGCTCGTTTTCGGTTTGCTCAATTCTTGTTCGAATATCTGTGAATATCTGGTCGAGATCATCAACTGGCACCCAGTCGGCGACATTGATGTTCAGCTGCGCGGACCCTGTGGTGATGAGCGTGTTGATTTCATCAACCTCTCCAATCTCCCGCGCCGCCCGTTCGAGAGGAATGGCGATCAGGTCCTCAATCCGCTCCGGGTCCATACCGGCAAAACTGGCTGAGACAACGGCAGTACGAACCGTGATGGCCGGGTTTTCTCTTTTCGGCAAGTTGATGTAGGCAAAGGCACCAACCAACAAAAGACCAACCATCGCCAGCAGCGTCAGGCGGGATTTCTCAATGCCGAAGCGCGTAAGTGCTTCCATAGTTTTATTCCGCGCCTGTCAGAAGACGAACTTCCTGGCCATCCTTCAAAAACGACACACCCGCCGAGGCAACCTGATCGCCTTCTCGCAAACCCTCGGTTACGACAATCATGTTCTCACGCAGCCCACCGACCGTGACATCCCGACGTTCAACACGCGAAGTGTCTGGATTGAAGACAAAGATGCTCATGACTGATTGAGAATTCTCCTCGCCCTCGGCTTGCCCATCGCGAATGATGGCTGACAGAGGAACCGCGAAACCTTCATCTTGCGCGTTGGGAAGATCAATTGAAGCTTCGACCGCCATGCCGGCCTTGATAGACGGGTGGGTTTCCTTCAGCGTAAGTACGACAGGGAAGCTCGAAACAGAATCTGCGCGTGCGCCAATTTCGGAGACAACCGCGTCCAGCACCACATCGGGCTGATCGGCCAGACGAATACGTGCTTTTGTTCCTATCACCAGCTGACCGACTGTGTCGAAGCTGACCAGAAACCGTACCTCATAGCTGTCGCTGGGATAGACCGTGACCACGGGCGCGCCGGGGCTGATGGTCGTGAAGGAAGTAGCATCAACCGTATTGATGATGCCGTCAAAAGGTGCCAGCAAATCTGCCTTACCGAGGTTTTCCTCAGCAGTCTCAAGGGATTTCTCGGCCTGTACAAGCTGTGCCGCAGTGTTATCGGCCTGCACTTTCGCGTCATCGACCGCGACCTTTGTAGCCGTGCCTCTTTCAAAGAGCGTCTGTTGGCGTTCCAGCGTTTCGGCAGCGTTCTGAGCCGCAGAGCGAGCTTGGTCGACGGATGCAGAGGCCGACTCCACCTGAATTTCGAGGCTCGTTTGGTCGAGGGACACCAAAACCTCACCTTCTGCCACACGCTGTCCAACCGAGAGTACAACGGCACCCAGAAGCCCAGAGATCTCGAACGAAAGGGGTGCGATTTCAGCAGGCTCTAGTACAGCCGGAAAGCGCCGAGTTTCGAAATTCGGCTCCAATTCCACGAGATGAGTTTTGAGACCTCTGATCGGAGTTTCCGCCGTTTCTTCTTCCTCACGGCAAGCGGCTAGAGAAAGGATCGTCAAAACAACTATGATGGGACGAACCATGTTGTGGACCTCAAGTTTAGAATGGCATTGCGGTGTCTTGATCGCATGACAAGATGATCCCACCGCGTCACTTATCATCGCTATTAATTTCGCCGGTGACAACCTACGAAAGCCTATGGGAGTCGTGTGGACATGATACGAAATTGCATTTGGTTTTTTTGTCAACCGATAGCCTCTATGGGCGCAGCCCCAACGAGTCAGCACTGGGCGGAGTGAATTGACGCATGTGTTGGTCGACCCGTTGCCCCGCCGCCCAAACCAGCCTTTGGAAACCATATAACGGGTCTGATTTGACAGCTAATTTGTCGCTGAATTTGTTCAATAAAACCGCAACCGCTGTCCAAGCCCTCGTTCCTTCGAACGAGCCAACATCGCGTGCCCCAATGCGATGTCCGACAAAGCCAGCCCCCGGTGCCAGAAGAGGATTGTCTCCTCCGCACTCTCGCGGCCCGGCTTTACGCCCGCCACGATTTGGCCCAGCTCGGCATGCAGGGTCTCAGCGGTGAGCTTGCCCTGATCCACATGCTCGCGGAGCGCGCCGAAGATGCCATGCGCCTGACCCCAGTCATCCATCACCACTTTGTCCATGATGTCGGTCAGGTTCAGTTCCACAGCAGACATGGTGCCATAGGGGATCACAAGCGCGCCGGGCTTGATCCATGGGGTCTTTAAGAGCGGCGTCGGCTCGGAAAGGCGTGAGGCCTCGACCATGACATCGGCACCGTCAAGACAACTTTGCCAGTCGTCTGTTACGATAATCTCGCGCCCCAAATCCCGGCGCAGGGTTTCGGCGAACGCCTCACGGCTTTCTTTTCGCCTTGAATGCACGCGCACCTCGTCAAAGTCAAAGAGATGACAGAGAAGCCGCACATTCCAATAAGCCGTACCGCGCGCGCCGATATGACCCAGCACCTTGGGCTTGTCCGGTCCAAGGTACTTCGCCCCAAGAGCTGTCATTGCGCCAGTACGCATCTCGGTGATGCCGGTGGCATCAATTAGCGCCTTGGGCGAACCGGTGCGCGGATCAAACAGCGTCAGCAGCCCATATTCCGATGGTCTGCCGTCTCGATAGTTGTCGACAAAATCACCCACGACCTTTGTGCCCGCGCTATCAACTTCGCCGCCAATCCAGCCGCGCAATACGTTAAAATGCCCCTCAACTCCGGCCTTGGGGCGAATATGCGTCCGCGGCTCAATCACGGTCTCACCCAAACCTTGCATACGCAACGCATCCTCGACAGCGCCCAGGATATCGGCATCGGCAAAGCCGAGCTGATCGATGTCGAAGCGGTTGAGATAGTCGATATAGACAGGGGGTGTATCGGCTGGCGCAGTCATGTGAGGCAGCTAAACAGCCCGTCACCGGGAAAACAAGCCTACCCTTTCCAGATCCACCCGCCACCCAGAATTCGTGTTCCTCTGGTTTCATAGAACACACAGGCCTGACCCGGAGAAATGCCTTCCTCGGGGTTCAGAAGCTCGACTTCGGCTGTGGTTGCCGACAAAGGCCGGATCACCGCCTCACGGGGTGGGCGAGTGGACCGGACCTTTACTGAGACATGCCACTCCGATTGGGTGTCAAAGCCCACATCGCCCAGCCAGTTGATCTCGCGTACCGGCACCTGTCGCGTGGCCAGCATCTCTTTTGGTCCAACAATCACCTGTTTGGCGTCAACATCGAGTTTGACCACGTACAGCGGCTCACTTAGCCCGCCGATGCCCAAACCGCGACGCTGGCCAATGGTGTAGTGAATGACGCCCTCATGCGTGCCCAGCACCCGGCCATCGGCATGCACGATCTCACCGGGATCGGCCGCGCCGGGGCGCAGCTTTTCGATAACCGAGGCGTAATCACCGTTGGGCACAAAGCAGATGTCCTGACTGTCGGGTTTGTCGGCTACGGGCAGGCCGTATTTGGCCGCCAATGCCCGGGTTTCGGCCTTGCTTTCCAGATGTCCCAAGGGAAAGCGCAGAAAAGCCAGCTGTTCCGGTGTGGTTGAGAACAGAAAATAGGACTGATCGCGCGCCGCATCGGCGGCACAATGCAACTCTGGTCCAAAATCTCCCAGCTTACGCTGAATATAGTGCCCGGTGGCCATGCAATCGGCCTCAAGATCCTTGGCCGTTTCCAGCAGATCCTTGAACTTCACGCGCTCGTTGCACCGAATACAGGGCACCGGCGTGGCCCCCGCCAGGTAACTGTCGGCAAACTCATCAATGACGGCATCCTTAAAGATGTTCTCATAGTCCAGCACATAGTGCGGAAACCCCATCTCTTCGGCCACACGCCGGGCGTCGTGAATGTCAACACCTGCGCAACAGGCGCCTTTTTTGGCCAGAGCCGCGCCATGATCATAAAGCTGCAGCGTCACGCCCACCACATCGTACCCTTCCTCGGCCAGCAGCGCGGCCACAACCGAGCTGTCCACGCCGCCCGACATGGCCACGACGACACGCGTCTCGGCTGGCGGCTTGGCAAAGCCAAGTGAATTCAAGGCAGGATCGAGGGGCATGAAATCTCTCCGGGGTCTCGCGGCGTTTATATAGGGGATTTCGAGGCAAAGTTAACCCTGTGGATGCGCCGACCAGGCGCGTTGGTGTTTAAGAAAATCTGAATCACTCAGTGGCGCTCATTTCAGGCCCTATTAAAGGCTTGCAGCCATGATGCCCCGGTAATCTAAGGGGTGAATTCCATGTATTTAAAAAAAGCAAACGGACCGCGAACAGTGACACTTCCGGGGGGCGATGTGTTGACGCTGGCCGATCTTCCGCCGGAAAATACGCAAAGATGGGTTATATCACGTAAACTTAAAGTTGTTAGTGCAGTTAGGTACGGCTTGATCAGTCAAGAAGATGCGATGACCAGGTATTCCCTGAGTGAGGAAGAATTAAGCGAATGGGAGCATGCAATTAGATGTGACAACCTAGACTCGCTCAAAGCCACTAGACACAATCGAAAAAACAACTTAAGGTAGTGTGCAACATTTGTTCCATTCAAGTAACCGACAGTTAACCAATTCTCGCCAAGCTGCGGCAAGCGATATTAAAGTGGAGACTGAAACATGCGCGTCCTTCTGGTAGAAGACGATCCAAATACCTCCAAAAGCATCGAGCTGATGCTGACGCACGCCAATCTCAACGTGTACACAACCGACCTTGGCGAAGAGGGGGTCGATCTTGCCAAACTGTATGATTACGATTTGATCCTGCTTGATCTTGGGCTGCCGGACATGAATGGGCATGATGTGTTACGCCAGCTGCGCCTGGCGCGCGTGGATACGCCGATTCTGATTCTGTCGGGGGCGGATGACACCGAGAACAAGATTAAGGGTTTCGGGTTTGGCGCAGATGACTATCTAACGAAACCGTTCCACCGTGAAGAACTCGTTGCACGCATACACGCCATCATTCGCCGCTCTAAGGGGCACTCACAATCCATTATCAAAACTGGCATGGTGAGCGTGAATCTCGACGCCAAAACCGTTGAGGCAGACGGCAAAACCGTGCATCTGACAGGCAAGGAATACCAGATGCTTGAGCTTTTGAGCCTGCGCAAGGGGACGACGCTGACCAAGGAAATGTTCCTCAACCACCTTTACGGCGGCATGGACGAGCCAGAGTTGAAGATCATCGATGTGTTCATCTGCAAGTTGCGCAAAAAGCTGGCCGAGGCCACGGACGGCGAAAACTACATCGAGACAGTTTGGGGGCGCGGCTATGTGCTGCGAGACCCCGAACCAAAGGAAGCGTCCGAACCTCGCGTGGCCGTCGGCGCCTAAGTGTCGCTGCCCAAAGCCTGAAAGGCTGGACCTCGGGCGCGTCGCGTCTTAACACTCTGAGCAATGGGCCGGGCCTCCGGCCTTTTGTCATTCGGAGGGGCGCATGGCGCAAAACGTTGCGGTGGATCAGCTCAACGACGCCGAGGCCAAGGCAGAGCTGACGCGTCTGGCCGATGAAATCGCCCGAGCCAATGCCGCCTATCATCGCGATGATGCGCCTGACATCTCGGACGCCGCATTTGACGCGCTCAAGGCGCGCAATCTGGCCATCGAAGAGCGTTTTCCCCATCTCAAACGCGCCGACAGCCCGAGCGAACAAGTCGGCGCAGCCCCGGCCGAAGGCTTCGCCAAGATCACCCATGCGGTGCGCATGCTCAGCCTCTCAAACGCCTTTGACGCAGAAGATATCGCTGATTTTGATGATCGTATCCGGCGCTATCTGGGGCTAGGCGCGAATGCACCGCTGGCTTACACCGCCGAGCCAAAGATCGACGGGCTGAGCCTGTCGCTGCGCTATGAGGAAGGGCGGCTGGTACAGGCGGCGACGCGCGGGGATGGCGCTGTGGGCGAAAACGTTACTGCCAATGCTCGCACAATCGCGGATATCCCCGAGGAGATCACCGGCGCGCCTGATATTCTTGAAGTGCGCGGCGAGGTTTATATGAGCCATGCCGATTTCGAGTCGCTCAATGTGCGGCAGGCAGAAGCGGGGAGCAAGACCTTCGCCAATCCACGCAACGCTGCGGCCGGGTCACTGCGGCAGTTGGATTCCAATATCACCAAAACCCGGCCTCTACGGTTCTTTGCCTATGCCTGGGGCGAGATTTCCGCGCCGCTGGCCGACACGCAAATGGGTGCGATTGAGAGGTTGGATCAGCTCGGCTTTACCACCAACCCGCTAACGCGGCTCTGCGATGGCACATCTGATATGCTCGCGCATTACGCCACTATCGAACAACAGCGCGCCGGCCTCGGCTATGACATTGACGGTGTGGTTTACAAGGTGAACGACCTTGACCTACAGCGCCGCCTTGGCTTTCGCTCCACCACACCCCGCTGGGCCACGGCGCATAAATTTCCCGCCGAACTGGCCTGGACCCGGCTAGAGGCCATCGACATTCAGGTGGGCCGCACCGGCGCGCTCTCTCCGGTGGCGCGGCTGCAGCCCGTCACGGTGGGCGGCGTGGTGGTCAGCAACGCCACCCTTCATAATGAGGACTACATCACGGGCCTCGACAGCAAGGGGCAGAGCATTCGGGACGGCAAGGATATCCGCGTAGGCGACTGGGTGCAGGTCTACCGCGCCGGTGACGTGATCCCGAAAGTGGCCGATGTGGACTTGGGCAAACGGCCCAAGGATGCCGCGCCCTACGAGTTTACGAAGGTTTGCCCCGAATGCGGCTCTGACGCGATCCGGGAAGAAGGGGACGCCGTGCGCCGTTGCACCGGCGGTCTCATTTGCCCGGCTCAAGCGGTGGAGAACCTTAAGCATTTCGTCAGCCGCGCCGCCTTTGACATCGAAGGGCTGGGAGCCAAGCAGGTGGAGATGTTCTATCGCGACGATCAGCTGCCCGTAAAAGAGCCTGCTGACATCTTCACTCTGGCTACACGCGATGCGTCCAACCTGTCGAAACTGGCCAATCGCGATGGCTGGGGCGCAAAGAGCGCCGAGAACTTGTTTCAGGCTATTGAAGACAAGCGCAGCATCCACTTTGGCCGTCTGCTCTTTGCTTTGGGCATCCGCCATGTCGGCGAACAGGCCAGCAACCTCATTGCGCGCACCTATGGCGCGTGGAGCGAGTTCACCGCCGCGATGGATGCCGCTGCGGGTCAGGACGGCCCGGAATGGGAGCGGCTCTTGGGGATTGATGGCGTCGGAGAGGTCATGGCGCGCAGTCTGGTCACGGCCTTTGCTCAGGGCGAAGAACGGGCCAGCATCGACCGGTTGACCGCGCATCTGGATGTTGAGATGGCGCAAGCGCCCAGCACGGGTAACAGCCCTGTGGCAGGCAAAACGGTTGTTTTCACCGGAACACTTGAAAAAATGACCCGCGCCGAGGCCAAGGCGCGCGCCGAGGCTCTGGGTGCCAAGGTGTCCGGTTCTGTGAGCGCTAAAACCGATCTTGTTGTGGCCGGTCCGGGCGCAGGCAGTAAAGCCAAAAAGGCCGAAAGCCTGGGCATTGAAATGATCGACGAAGACGGCTGGCTCGATCTGATCGGAGAGGCATGAGCACACGGCCCGAAATCCTGTTCCCGCTTTTTGCGGACCTCGAAACGCTGGAAGGTGTGGGACCGAAGATTGCGAAGACATTGGACGCGATGGATGTGCATGTGCCGCGCGACATGCTGCTGAACCTGCCGCATTCCGGGCTCAACCGACGTAAACGCGAGAGCGTGCAGGGCGCTAAATTGCCCGGCGTGGTGACCGTCGAAGTAACCGTAGGACGGCATCAAGCCCCCAGCCGCAAGGGTGGGCCATATCGCGTGCATGTGGAAGATGCGAAAGTGGCGTTCCAACTGGTTTTCTTTAATGCCCGCTCTGATTACCTGTCCCGTATTCTTCCGACGGGAGCACGCAGGGTGATTTCCGGGCGGGCCGAGCTTTTTGATGGCATGGCGCAGATTGTGCATCCGGATCACATTCTGCCCGTCGAAGAAGCGAATGACATTCCCGACTACGAGCCGGTTTACCCCTTGACCGCCGGGATAACGCAAAAGGTTATGACCAAGGCGACGCGTTCTGCGCTGGCACGCGCACCAGAGCTGCCGGAATGGATTGATGCGGCACAGAAGGCACGCGAAGGTTGGCCCGATTGGCACGCCGCGATTGAGGCTGCGCATAGCCCCACGTCAAACGCCGATTTGGCCCCGTCACATCCTGCCCGGGTGCGTCTAGCCTATGATGAGTTCATGGCGCATCAACTCACGCTCGCCTTGGCCCGAGCCAAAATGCGACGCGGCAAGGGCCGCGTGACCCAAGGCACCGGCGCGTTGCAAGCCGAGGTGCAGGCCGTGCTGCCCTACACCCCCACAGGCGCACAAAGCCGCGCCATTGCCGATATCGCGGCGGATATGGCGGCCCCGCAACGCATGAGCCGTTTGCTGCAGGGTGATGTAGGGTCGGGCAAGACGCTGGTGGCGCTCATGGCGCTTTTGATTGCGGTTGAAGGTGGCGGGCAGGGCGTGATGATGGCCCCCACAGAGATCCTCGCGCGTCAGCATCTGGCCGGGCTGCAGCCGCTGGCCGAAGCGGCAGGCGTGGTATTGGAAATCCTGACAGGCCGCGACAAGGGAGCCGAGCGGCGCGCCAAGCTGGAGGCGTTGAAACGCGGGGATATTCAGATCCTTGTGGGCACCCATGCGGTGTTTCAGAAAGACGTTGAATTTGCCGACCTGCGATTGGCGATTGTTGATGAACAACATCGCTTTGGCGTGCGCCAGCGGCTGGAACTGGGGCGCAAGGGCGCGGCGGCGGATGTGCTGGTGATGACGGCAACTCCCATCCCACGCAGTCTGGCACTGGCGCAATATGGTGACATGGATGTAAGCGTGCTGGATGAAAAACCGCCCGGACGCAAACCGGTAACCACCGCTCTTAGCAGCATGGCCCGGATGGATGAGGTGGTGGATCACCTGCGCAAAGCCATTGCCGAGGGGCGGCAAGCCTATTGGGTCTGTCCGCTGGTTGAGGAAAGCGAAACGCTTGATCTGTCGAGTGCCGAGGAACGGTTCAAATCCCTGCGCGCGGCTCTGGGGGAAGGAACCGTCGGATTGGTGCATGGGCAAATGCCCAATGACGACAAGGACGCCGCCATGGCCGCGTTTCAAAACGGCGCAACAAGCGTTCTGGTGTCCACAACGGTGATTGAAGTGGGCGTAGATGTGCCCAATGCGTCCATCATGGTGATTGAGCGCGCCGAGAGCTTTGGTCTGGCGCAGTTGCACCAGCTGCGGGGCAGGGTCGGGCGCGGGGCCGCGCAATCGACCTGCCTTTTGATGTATCAACCACCACTGAGCGAAAGCGGTCAGAAGCGGCTGGAGACGATGCGCGAGACCGAGGACGGATTTCGCATTTCCGAAGTAGATCTTGAGATGCGTGGCGTCGGCGACCTGATTGGCACGGCACAATCCGGGCTGCCACGGTTTCGCGTGGCGGATATGGAAACACAAACGGCTCTGATGGATGTGGCGCAATCTGATGCGCGCAAGTTGCTGGCCGATGATGAATCGTTGGAAAGCCCGCGAGGCAAGGCTGCGCGTACGCTTTTGTGGCTGATGGGACAGGATGAGGCCATCCGGCTCATCGGGGTCGGCTAAACGCGCCTGAAAATCAATTGGCACATTATGCTCTAAAAAGTTTCGTTTAGAAACAGAGCCTTGATGCCTTAAATGCCAATAAGTACACAAATGTTCTTAAAAAGTTCTTTACAACAACACCTCAAAATGAGAACAAATAAGCAACAAAAAGAACAAAACATCGAGAGTGACCGCCATGCTTAACCAGATCAAACTCGCTGCCAAAGAGTCTCGCGAAACACTGTTGGGGGATTTCATCGGCGCTGCCGCGCTGATGGTCACACTGGTGGGTGGTCTCTATCTGCCTGGTTTATTGTAAATCGTATCTGCCTGCGACCGTCCCGTGCCCGTCAAACGCCCGCGTCTCCTGTCCCCTTATCGACGCCTGCGTGATACTGCCTCGTTGCTCAGAGTTGCTTGCCTCTTCCACTGAGCCCGCACCGGACACCCGCATTCCTTCCGCCGCCGCTATCACAGCGCGCGGCGGTTTTTTTATGCGGAGGAAATTTTTTTGAAAAAATTTGCGCTTAACTGCACGCGGAGGCGCGGGCGTCTTGCATGGCCTCAACCGTCGCTTCTAAAGTCAACAGGATCGAGGCATGGCGGTTCTTGTAGTCCCGCGCAGGACGCAGAACCTCTAGCCCGTCAAAGGGGGCCGGTGGAGTGGGACCATCCGATTTCAGCATGGTTTTGAGCGCATCACGCGCCTCGATGACCTGATCCAGCGTGCAGCCAACAATCGCGCCACCCACAACACTTGCTGCGGCCTGACCCAAAGCGCAGGCTTTGACCTCGGCGGCATAGTCTTTGATCATGTTGCCATCTGTCGTCAGATCAACTGTCACGGTGGACCCGCAAAGCGGCGCCCGGCGTTTGACCGTCGCATCTGGCGCATCAAGCCGTCCGTGATGCGGAATATCCGCCGCCAGCTCAAGAATGCGCGTCGAATAGAGTTTGATCAGGTCGGTTTCGCCGCTCATGGCTTTCCCTTTTATGTTTCACCCCATAGATAAGGCCATCACACCGGCTTGCAAAAGGTTTTTCGCCATGGAGTTTGATCCCGCGACACTTCGTTACAACGATCAGGGTTTGATCCCGGCCATCGCGCAGGATGCGGAGACCGGCGATGTGCTCATGATGGCCTGGATGAATGCCGAGGCCGTGGCAAAAACGCTCGCTACGGGCCGTGTCACCTATTGGAGCCGGTCACGGCAGGCGTTTTGGATCAAGGGCGAAACGTCAGGACATGTGCAAGAGCTGGTAGAGTTCCGCGTGGATTGTGACCGCGATTGTGTTTTGGTGCGGATCAACCAAACCGGAGCGGCCTGCCACACTTACAGGCGCAGTTGTTTTTACACCTCTGTTCAGGATGGTGAGGAAGTGGAAATCATGGCGCCTTTGAACGCGTAGCGCCGCCTCCGGCGGGAGTATTTGGCGAACAGTGAAAGACGGGGTCAGAGGCCGACCATGGCTCTGATATCTGATGGCGTTTTACCAGCATCCCGGTAGGTGGCAAGGCTCCGGGCGTCGTCGCGTTTGGCAAGGCGTTTGCCAGCCTCATCCCGGATCAGGTGATGGTGGTGGTAAATCGGTGTGGGTGAGCCCAAGAGGCGTTGCAGCAGGACATGGATTTGCGTGGCGGCAAATAGATCCTGACCACGGATCACATGCGTGATGTTCTGATCGGCGTCGTCAATGACGATAGAAAGGTGGTATGAGGCGCTCATGCCGGGGCGAGCCAGCGCAACATCGCCCACGCGTTGGATCATGTCTTTTGGTGTAGTGTTGCCGTTTAAACCGTCCGGGCAACGGCCTGTTTCCTTGAAATAAAGCGGTGTGTCGAGCACCGCCAGCGCCCGGGCGATATCAAGCCTGAGCGCGGTATCGGGCATCGGGCCACGAGGTGGGGTGTCGGGACGGCACGTGCCGGGATAGACAATACCATCAGGTCCATGCAACGGCGCGCCTTCGTGCGGGGCTGCGGCAGCGGCGCGGATGTCGGCGCGTGAGCAGGTGCAGGGGAACAGAAGTCCATGGTCCCAAAGGGCTTGAAGTGCGGAACGGTAATGCTCAAGACGCTCGGACTGCCGCCAAACAGGGTCCGGCCATGTCAGGCCCAGCCAGTGCAGATCGTCATAAATCTGCGTCTCCCATTCGCGTCGGGCCCTACTTTGATCGATGTCATCAATGCGCAGATGAAAAACGCCACCTTCCGCCATCGCCATGTCATGCGCCAGAATCGCAGAGTAGGCGTGCCCCAGATGCAGTGGACCAGTTGGGGATGGCGCAAAGCGGGTTCGGAATGTCACGTTTTTTCAAGGATATAAATGGTAGAGTTTATGTCGCGCTTAGGCAAGTGCGGGCCATAGGCGCTATAGACCAGCCGCGCCTTGCCGCCATCGACCCATTCATCCAGCCGCGTGGTGTAGGACGCATCGGCCATGGCATGGTCGTTAAAGCTGAAACTCATGATCCCGCCGCGATCGAGCGCATTCATCAAAAGATCGAATGTTTCAGGCGGGGCCGCCCCGGTTCCAATCACTCCAATCGCAGCGATGGTGGCGTAGTTGCCTTGAGAGATTGGATTTGGATCGGTGACATCGATCTCGGTGAGGGTGCGGTAAACGCCCTTGGGCTCGGCCTGGGCCAGCATTTCGGCATTTGGGTCCATGCCATCGATTGTCTTGAACCCGGCCAGTTTCAGCGCAAGACCCGACAGGCCCGTGCCACAGCCGAAATCCAATATCGGCGCAGTGAGATCCTCGACATGTTCGGCCAATGCCTCGGCCAGACGGCCCGGCGTGGCATAGCCGTTTTCGCCGGTTTCCGCATCATAGCTCGCGGCCCAGTCATTATAGAGCGCTTGCGTGTCTTCGGCGCTATCGAGGTGATAGGCCTCGTCAAGAAATTGCTTTGCCATGAAGGCAGAAAATCACACCGACGCAGTGGCGTCCAGTTGCGATTTTGTGAGCCACTCTGTCCAGGCTGCCTTGGCGCGGTCTGTGTAGGCCTTGTAGCGATCACGCCGGCCGCGACGCCCGCCTTTGAGGCCGTCCACGGGGCGGAATAGGCCAAAATTGACATTCATAGGTTGGAAGGTCTTGGCCTCTGCGCCGCCGGTAATGTGGTGGATAAGCGCACCCATGGCGCTGTCTTGCGGGATATCAGGCAAGGGATGCCCGCGCATTTCTGCCGCCGCCAAACGCCCAGCCAAAAGGCCCATGGCAGCTGACTCCACATAGCCTTCGACTCCCGTTATTTGTCCGGCAAAGCGGATATTGGGGCGGGAACGCAGGCGCATCTGGTTGTCCAAAAGCGTCGGAGCATTCAGGAATGTATTGCGGTGGATGCCACCAAGGCGGGCGAAGGATGCTTTCTCAAGTCCGGGAATCTTTTTAAAAACATTATTTTGCGCGCCATACTTCATCTTGGTCTGAAAGCCCACGATGTTATAGAGCGTGCCAAGCGCGTTGTCGCGCCTGAGCTGCACCACGGCATGCGGCTTCTCATCGGGCGAGTGCGGATTGGTCAAGCCCACAGGCTTCATCGGACCATGCCGCAGGGTCTCACGCCCGCGTTCGGCCATCACCTCAATGGGCAGGCAGCCGTCGAAATAGGTGGCGGTCTCGCCCTCGTGGAACTCGGTTTTGTCAGCCGCCAGAAGCGCGTCTATGAAGGCTTCGTACTGGTCGCGATCCATCGGGCAGTTGAGATAGGCGGTGCGCTCTTCCTCGGTCTCGCCCTTGTCATAGCGCGATTGCATCCAGGCACGGGACATGTCGATGCTGTCAAAATAGACAATGGGCGCGATGGCGTCGAAAAAGGCGAGGCGGTCAGTCCCGGTCTCGTTGGCGATGGCCGTGCCCAGTTTTTCCGAAGTGAGCGGCCCGGTGGCGAAAACCCAATGTCCGTCCTCGGGCAGGGTGGTGATCTCGCTGTTCTCGATGCGAATCGTGGGGTGCGTGCGCAGGCGGGCGGTGACGGATTGGGCAAATGCCTCTCGGTCGACCGCAAGGGCACCCCCGGCAGGCAGGCGATGGCGGTCGGCCATGTTCATGATCAACCCGTTTGCCGCGCGCATTTCCCAATGCAGAAGGCCCACGGCGTTTTGCTCATCATCATCGGAGCGGAATGAGTTGGAGCACACCATTTCGGCCAGATCGCCGGTCTGGTGGGCAAAGGTTTCAACCTTGGGGCGCATCTCGTGGAGGATCACCTGCACGCCCATATTGGCCGCTTGCCAGGCGGCTTCAGATCCGGCCATGCCGCCGCCGACGATATGTAGGGTTTTGTCCATGGGTCTGGACCTAGGCCGTTCGCCTTGGTTTGAAAAGGTCTATTGGGTCCACTCGGGCGGGCGTTTTTCGATAAAGGCAGCGATGCCTTCCTCGGTGTCGCGCCAAAGCATGTTTTCGACCATCACATCACGGGTGTAGTCATAGGCGTCATCAAGGCCCATTTCGAGCTGACGATAGAAGGCTTCTTTACCAATCTTAACAGCAGACCCGAGTTTGGCGGCGATGGTCTCTGCCAACTCTTGTGTGGCGGCGTTAAGGTCTTGCTCGGGGACAGCCTTATTGATCAGGCCCATCGCTGTGGCGCGCTCGGTGTTGATGAATTGGCCTGTGGTCAGCATTTCGAAGGCCTGTTTGCGGGGAATGTTACGGGATAAAGCCACCATCGGGGTCGAACAGAAAAGGCCGATATTGACGCCATTAACGCCAAAGCGTGTGCCTTCAGCGGCAATGGCCAGATCACAGGCAGCGACAAGCTGGCACCCGGCGGCTGTGGCAATGCCGTGGGGTTGGGCAATAACTGGTTGAGGCAAGTCACGAATGGAGCGCATCACGTTGGCGCAGCGGTTGAAAAGGTCAGCAAAATAGGCTTTTCCGCCATCCTCGGCCTGTCGTCCCTGGGTCATTTCCTTGAGATCATGGCCTGCGCAGAATGCCTTGCCGGCGCCCCCAATGACGACAGCGCGAATGTTGCGGTCTTCTGAGATGCGCTCCAACTCTTCATGCAGCGCAGCCAACATGGCGTCAGACAGCGCATTGAGCGCCTCGGGCCGGTTCATGGTCAGCCGCGCCACGGCGCCCTGATCTTCGCGAATGAGGATTGTCATCTTGTGTCTCCGCTGCGTCTGTGATTCTTCTACTGCGAGACGGGCAGGGAGGAAAGCATGGCGCTCAAAATGACCATCGACGAGATGACCGCCTTTTTTGATGAGGTCTTTCCCCAGGTGAAGGGAGATTTCACCGTCGAGGCGCTGGAAGAGATGGGCGTCACCATGCGCCTTAATGTGTCTGAACGCCATCTGCGGCCCGGCGGAACTGTCTCCGGGCCATCCATGTTCGGGCTGGCGGATGTCGCTGTGTATGTGGCTGTGCTTGGTATGATCGGACCCGAGGCGCTAACTGTGACGACAAATTGCTCGATTGATTTCATGCGCAAGCCGGTGGCGAACGCGGATCTTATTGCCAAATGCAAGCTGCTCAAACTTGGGCGTGCCCTGGCGGTAGGAGATGTTCTTCTTTTCTCAGAAGGCAGTGATAAACCCGTGGCGCGCGCTAGCCTGACTTACTCCATCCCGCCAAAATAAAAAAGGGCCGGAGAAACTCCGGCCCAGGTGGAAGAGGGGCCTGTCGGGGACGATCAGGGCCTCCAGAACCACTTGTTGTATTCCTGCTCGGCCTGACGGGGGGAGAGGCCGATATCATTGAGCATGTGATCGTCGAGTTGCGACAGATCACGTCGCGACTTGCGTCTCTGGCTCCACAGCAGGACGCACCACGCCACCTGCACCGCGATGCGCGACAGCACTGGCAGGGAACTATGGGCACGCAGGTGCTCTAGCGCTGCGCGGTCGGATCGAGTGAGGGTTGTCATGGTCCTTGTCCTTTCGCTTGAGTGAAATTGTATTGATACAATATTCAGTTTGTGATGTGTATTAGGTAAGAGATTCGCCTGTATTCTGCGAGGAAAACATTGTGACTGATACAATATGGATGCCAGATCTCGGAACGAAAGGCGAATCAAAGTATATTGTATTGATACAATCAATGCGTGATGCCATACGCTCCGGCACACTGGAAACCGGCACACGGCTACCACCAGTGCGGGACCTTGCATGGAAACTCGGCATCACACCCGGCACCGTGGCGCGTGCCTACAAGATGGCGGCCGAAGAGGGTCTGGTGGAAACCACTGTTGGCCGCGGCACCTTTGTTACTGGAAGCCTGTTCACCGAACTGCCGGATGATCCATTGTTGAACCTGACGGCGTCGGACTATCTCGATTTCCGCGCGGTGCGTGTCCCGGATATCGGGCAGGACACATACATCCGCCAAGTCATGATGGAACTGGGCCGCGGCGGGGCGCATCGCTATCTCGACTATCCCACGGTACAGACTGACTATGCCGCGCGTGCCGCGGTGGCACAGTGGATTGGCGTGGACCGGGCAGGGCGCTTTGGCGCAGATGAGGTGGTCCTCGGACTCGGCGCGCAGAATTCCGTGATGATGGCGCTTCAGACCATTTTGCACGGGGCCACGCCGGTGATCCTGACAGAATCGCTGGCCTATCCGGGTGTGCGCCACGCAGCACGGCTTCTCAGAGCGCAGCTGATTGGCGTTGAGATGGACGAGCATGGGATTCGTCCAGACCGGCTGGAGGAATTGCTGCGCCGCCATGGCGGGCAGGTGCTTTTGACAGCGCCCGAAGCCCATAGCCCGACAACGACGCATACCCCGTTAGAGCGCAAACAGCAGATCGCAAACCTGGCGCGGAAATATCAGCTTCAGATCATTGAGGATGATTGCCATTGCGTGACCCGCAGTGAAACACCTGCCTACCGCGCACTCTGCCCGGAGCGGGCCTGGTTTGTCTCATCGCTGAGCAAATCCGTGTCAGCTTCCCTTCGGTTTGGCTATGCCGTCGCGCCACATGGACTCTCGGCGCAAGCACGACAGGTGGCGCAATCATCTTTTTATGGCATCCCGCAACCCATTCTCGACATTGCCGCCGTTCTCATCCGCTCCGGACAGGCCGAGACATTCCGGTCTCAAGTCGAAGACATCATCTGTGACCGGGTCCGAGTGGCAGTGAATGTGCTCGGGCAATGGGATATTGCCTGGCGCAAGACACTGCCGTTTTTATGGCTGAAACTGCCGCAAGGCTGGCGCGGGTCGACCTTTGCCCGTGCCTGTGAGGCGGAAGGCATCCGAGTCAAACCCGCTGATGAATTCGCCCTGCCAGATGGTCAGGCCCCCAATGCCGTGCGCATCAGCCTTGATCCCAATAGCGATGCGACAAAGTTTGAAGGCGCTTTGAAGAGAATGTCATGCCTGTTAGAAGTGCCGCCGTTGAACGTGGATTTGTGAGCAGAGATTATGGGGTATTATATTACCATATTTTCAAGTCATTGTATTACATAGTTTATTTTAACATTATGCTGCTTGACCATACATTTCCAACCTATATAACCCGTCCATCGCATCCACGGGCGCTTGTGCGCCTTGCAATGCACAAGATCAATCAGGAACGACAAAGGTTTCCGACATGAAAACGTACTCTGCCACACCAGCAGATATCGACAAGAAATGGATCGTGATCGATGCCGAAGGCGTCGTTCTGGGTCGTCTTGCTTCGATCATTGCCACGCGTCTGCGCGGCAAGCACAAGCCAAGCTTCACGCCTAGCCAGGATATGGGCGACAATGTCATCGTGATCAACGCCGACAAGGTACAGGTCACAGGCAATAAACGTGAAAAGCCCAACTACTGGCACACCGGTTATCCGGGTGGCATCAAGTCGCGCACCACAGGTCAAATCCTCGAAGGCGAACATCCGGAGCGCGTGGTCATGCAAGCGGTCAAGCGCATGCTGCCCTCGAACCGGCTGGCGCGTCGTCAGATGACCAATCTGCGCGTTTACGCCGGCACCGAGCATCCGCATGAGGCGCAAAGCCCGGAAGTGCTGGATGTGAAATCCATGAACAAGAAAAATACGCGGGTGTAAGAGATGGCTGACGAAATCAAAACTCTCGACGATCTCGAAGCCGTTGTCGACGGCGGTGCAGAGGCCCCGGTGGCCGAAGCGGAAACCCCACGCGAACCTGTGCGTGATGAATTGGGTCGGTCCTATGCCACCGGCAAACGGAAAGACGCGGTGGCCCGCGTCTGGATCAAGCCTGGCTCTGGCAAGGTCGTTGTCAACGGCAAGGAGCAGGACAAGTATTTTGCCCGCCCCGTGCTGCAAATGATCCTGCGTCAACCTTTTGAAGTGGCCGGGGTCACCGATCAGTTTGACGTGATGGCCACGGTAAAAGGTGGCGGTCTTTCGGGTCAGGCCGGTGCGGTCAAGCACGGCATTTCCAAAGCGCTGCAGCTTTATGATCCGTCCTTGCGCGGGGCGCTCAAGGCGGCAGGTTTCCTCACGCGTGACAGCCGCGTGGTGGAACGCAAGAAATACGGTAAGCGCAAAGCCCGCCGGAGCTTCCAGTTCTCCAAGCGTTAAGCTTCCGTCACAAGAATTTGGAGAGGGCCGCCTTGGGGTGGCCTTTTTCTTTTGGGTATTTGTGACAAGAAAGAAGCCAGAGGCGGACGTCGTGAAAGTCCTCTGCGACTTTTGTAACATGGGGACATTGCGTCAGCGTAACTTTGGGCCACGCTTTTTGGTTGCAAGTTTATCCTGGATCAGCTTCATCCCATGCTAACCTTTGGAAGGGCAAAGATGCAGTATCGGCGGGAAATAGATGGATTGAGGGCAGTGGCCGTGCTGCCTGTCATCCTGTTTCACGCCGGTGTATCGGTTTTCAGTGGTGGCTTTGTGGGCGTTGATGTCTTCTTTGTCATCTCTGGCTATCTGATCACCACAATCCTGATATCCGAGCGCGAGGCGGGAACCTATTCAATCTGGTCTTTCTATGAACGCCGGGCGCGGCGCATATTACCAGCGCTTTTTTTGGTGCTCATTGCAACAATGCCTTTTGCCTGGTTCTGGATCGCGCCGGATCCGTTTGAAGATTATGCACGGTCCTTTGCCTTTGCAGCGCTCTTTATCTCAAATGTGCATTTTCTGGAGCATTCGGGATATTTTGATGTCTCCTCAGAACTGCGACCGCTCTTGCACACCTGGAGCCTGGCGGTCGAAGAGCAGTATTACCTTTTGTTTCCGGTAGTGCTTTGGGCTTGTGGCGCGTTTGTGCGGGCCAAATTTCTGTGGGTTTTTCTGATGCTTTCCGTTCTGTCGCTATCCTTGGCGGAGTGGGGATGGCGCAATTTTCCAACGCAAAATTTCTTTTTCTCGCCGTCCCGCCTGTGGGAACTTTTGGCTGGCTCCATCTGTGCGGTGCTGCTCTATGCGCGCCCTCAGATGCGACATGACCTTCTGGGGCTTTTGGGTCTTGGTCTCATTCTTGCGTCTGTTTTTGTCTATGACGAAAGGGTGCCGTTTCCGTCGGTTTACACGCTGGTTCCGGTTGTGGGCACAATGCTCATCATCCTTTTTGCCAGTCAGGGCACATGGGCGGCGCGGCTTTTGGCTTGGGGCCCGATGGTGGGGATCGGGTTGATCAGCTATAGTGCCTACCTTTGGCACCAGCCAATCTTTGCATTTGCGCGGATCCGGGTGGTGGGTGAGCCCTCGGCGCTGCTGATGGCGGGCGGTGTTGTGCTGTCTTTGGTGCTGGCATATCTGTCATGGCGCTTTGTCGAGCGCCCGTTTCGCACCCGGGCGTGGCTTCCGGCGCGTGGGGGGCTTTTTGCGGTGTGTCTGACCGGAATTGCCGCCAGCGGTGTTTTTGGGGCCTGGACTGCGCAAACCGAAGGCTTCTCATCGCGGCTTGAGGGGCGTGGAGACGACAGGTATTTCGCGGCATTAGACCGTCGGCTGGACACGCGGCCCAAGGACAGCTGTTCCAACCCCGAGGACATGAAAAATGGCGTATTATGTGCGGTTTTTGCGCCGCATGCGTCGGATGTGTCATGGGCGCTTTTGGGGGACAGCCACGCACAAGCCATTTTGCCCGCCCTCGAGGCGGTCTCGGACGCGGAAGGCGTGAGCATTTTGCGCGGTATTCGACCTGGCTGTCCGCCCCTTATGGGCGTTCATTTGGTTTATGCTGGGCGCGAGGCGGAGCTGTGTTTCAAAAGCACCCAATCTCTAGCCGAGCAGGTTGTTGCCTCGGGCGCAGATACGGTCATTCTTGCCGCGCGCTGGAGCCTGTTTGCGCCTGGAGACCTTAGTCGTGCGGAGCGCAGCTTCATGGTGAGTGAATCACCGCAAAACCGTGCGCAGACTGATGCGGCGTGGCGCGCCAGTTATACGGTAGGTGTGCACAATATGATCCGGTTTTATCGCGATGCCGGATTGCGGGTCATTCTCTTGCGGCAGGTACCGCAACAGCTTCAGTTGCCGAATAATGTGATAGCGCAAGCGCTTCTGAAAAATCTCCCCGCGGCGCAGGTTGAGGCGGAAATTGCCCATAGCTTTATTCCCATTCAAACGCATCGCGATCTGGTGGAATTTTCGGAAACCGTTTTAATCGAGGCTGCCAAAGAGCACGGGGCGCAGGTTGTGTCGGTCAATGACTTTTTTGAAGAGGCCGAGACCTATGCGTGGTTCCGTGATGGTGTGCTCTATTACAAGGATGCAGATCATCTGTCGTTGCAGGGGGCACTGGCGCTTGGCCCTTTGCTGGCCGAGCGGCTGCGGACGCGCAGGTGACTATCCATCTCTGGGCAACAAACCCAGGCCGCGCAAGTAGACGCCGATGCCAGATTCCAGAAGGTCCTCAGGAGAGAAGGGGGAATGTGTGCCCGGTGAATTACGCGCGAAGAGCTCAACGACCCCGTGGCTGAGCGCCCAGATATGCGCCGAGACCATCGAGGGCGGCGGGCGGCGGTCAGGTGGAATATGATGCGACAAGGCTTCAGCGGCGTGTTCCAACACGGCGCGTGCTCGACCAGAGATGGCGGCCAGCTCCGGAGTTCGGTTGACCGAAACGCCGCTTTCGAACATCGCGATATAATGTCCGGCGTGATCTTTTGCAAAAGTGAGATAGGCGCGCCCCGCTGCCTCTAGCGAGGTGAGCGCAGAGGGCTGACCGCTCTCATAGGCGTGTTCCATCGCCTCGGCGAAGATCACATAACCTTGCCGCGCGGCCTCGGCGATGAGGTCCTCGCGCCCGGCGAAATGGCGGTAGACTGCCGCGGGGGTTACACCCGCCTGCTTAGCCGCTTCCGAGAGGGTGAAACCGGTGGGGCCCTTCGCCTCAATCAGCGTCAGAGCAGCCTCAACAAGGGCCTGACGCAGATTGCCATGGTGGTACCCGCGTTTAGGCATCCCAGATCTCGGGGCCCGCACAAACGGACTGGTCGGGCTGGCCTACTGATTTTGGGATCTTGCGGTCGTAATCGATGTTGAGAAGAACATGCCTGATGGCTTCTAATCGAGCGCGGCGCTTGTCATCTGAGCGAATGATCGTCCAGGGCGCATGCGCGCTGTCAGAGCGCTTTAGCGTTTCGGAAATAGCGGCTGAGTAATCATCCCACTTCTTCAGGCCCTCAACATCGATCCAGCTGAGCTTCCACTGTTTGAGCAGATCGCCTTCACGCCCTAAAAACCGGCGCAGCTGTTCGGCGCGCCCCACGTTGAGCCAGAACTTGAAAAGGTGAATGCCCTCATCCACCAGCATCTTTTCAAAGTCTCCCACTTGGCCAAAGAAATGCTCACGCTGCGCATCCGTGCAAAAGCCAAAGACCTTTTCCACCACGCCACGATTGTACCAGGAGCGGTCAAAAAAGATGATCTCACCTGCCGCGGGCAGGTGATCAATATAGCGTTGGAAATACCATTGCGTGGCTTCCTTGTCGGTGGGTTTGGACAGAGCCACAACACGGGCGCCGCGAGGATTAAGGTATTCCCGGAAGCGTTTGATTGTGCCTCCTTTTCCAGCTGCATCCCGTCCCTCGAAAACGCACACAACGCGCGCGCCGCTTTCTTTGACCCAAGCCTGCAGCTTGACCAGCTCGGTCTGGAGCTTCAGCAGATCCTGCTCATAGGCCTTGCGCGGCATGCGGTCTGAGTGCGGGTAGGTTGGCGACAGGATTTCACCCTTTTCGCCTCGATTTATCGCATTGCGAATATCATCCGGGGCGTCGTCTTTGAAAAAAGCACTGATCGCGCCGTCAAATGGAAGCTCCATGCGCCCCTCCTTCGGGTTTGCCGTCACTATGGAATGTGAATCCGCTTAACGCAATCCAGCGCGCGCTGCGGCGCGGTCTATGGCGGCAATTGTCGTTTTTGGATCAGCATGATGCGGCATGTGGCCGATGCCCGAAAGAACCGTCAGTTTACCGTTCTTGAGCTGTTCCGAGAGCGGCTTGGAGTGAATGTCGAGAGGCACAGTGGTATCCGCATCGCCATGGATGATCTCCACCGGCATGGTAAGTTCTGATGCATACCGCTGAGACATTCTGACAATATGCGGGCGAAGCGTGACAACCTGCTGTCCATTGGCACGCAGGCTTTCTCGGCGAAGGGTGAGAGGCGCGCCGATATAATCCACGTAGCCTTTGGGGGGCTTTTGCGGAGTGAAGACATCGGTCACGCTTTGTTCAATGCGGGATTGCGACGCCAGTACCGTGATAAGGGGCACCGCGGTGGCGCCGCCAAGGGCAGAGCCGGTCACGTCATAGAACCGTCCCAGATCTCCGGGCCAGGGGTTGGAGACACTTCCCAACAGGACCAGTGCCGCTGTGTCGTCAGGCGCGTTCAGGCCCCAGGCAAGCGCGACTGCGCCGCCAAAACTATGGCCCAGAACGATGGGGCGTTTGACACCGAGCTGCGCGGCGGCTTTTTGCAAAAGGGCGGCTTGTTGCAGAGGGCTTTCACCTTCGACAGTGTTTAGGCCACCAAAACCCGGCAGGCGTTCGGTGTAGCCCAAACCAGGACGGTCAAAAGCAATCACGCGGTACCGGTCGGTCAGTTTCTCCGCCAGATCAAAGGTGAAGTCGCGCAGATTGCCACCTGCACCGTGAATCAAGACAAGATCTGGGCCCGAACCCGCCACCCAGGCGTGCACACGTGTGCCATCGACATCTACGAACTGTCCGATGGGCGGGTGGGATTGCTCTGCCGTTTGCTCGCGTTTGCTGGCCAGTCCCGCACAGCCCGCCAATAGCGCGGCGGCGCCCAATGCTGCCCAAATAACCTTACTTCGCATTGCTCTGCCTCTTACATGCTTACTTAGAAGCTAGGCCAATCTGAGCGCTGTCAAATGGCGTGGACTGGTAAATCTCGTTGATCCAATTGCCGTAGAGCAGATGCGCGTGGCTGCGCCAGCGGTTCTGCGGCTCACGGGCCGGGTCATCCTCGGGGTAGTAATTGCAGGGCACATTGATCGGCGTGCCGTTGTCAACGTCACGATCATATTCCTGTTTCAGTGTGCCGCTGTCGTATTCCAGATGGTTAAAGATATAGAGCGAATGATTGGTGGTGTCCTCGACCAGGCAAGGGCCGACCTCATCGCTGTCGAGCAGGATGTTGAGGCCGTCCACGCCGATGATCTCGTCGCGGCGCATCTCGGTCCAGCGGCTCACCGGAATGACACAATCATCAGAGAAGCCGCGCAGATAGGGCGAGGCAGAGGCCATGTTGCGATGGCGAAAACAGCCAAATGCCTTAGCCTCCAGCATATGTTTTTTGACACCATGAATGTGGTTGATCATCGCCATGCCGCCCCAACAGACACCGAAGGTCGAATGCACATGGGTGTGCGCCCAGTCAAAGAGGCGGCGCAGTTCGTCCCAATAGGTGACTTCATCAAACTCCAAATGCTCAATCGGCGCGCCGGTGATGATCAGCCCGTCAAATTTCTCGCCAGTCGCCTCCACCTCGGTGAAGGGGCGATAAAAGCTTTCCATATGCTCGGCCGCTGTATTTTTTGTGCGGTGCTCGGACATGCGGATGAGCGAGAGGTCAATTTGCAAAGGCGTGGCCCCGATGAGCCGAGCAAACTGGTTCTCGGTCTGGATCTTCTTGGGCATCAGGTTCAAAAGCCCTATGCGCAAAGGACGAATATCCTGCCGCGACGCCTGATCTTCGTCCATAACCATCACGCCCTCATTGCTGAGAACGTCGAAGGCGGGCAGGGTGGCAGGAAGCTTAATCGGCATTGGATCGACCTTTATCGCGGTCCGGTCTACATAGACGATCAGCCAGCACGCTCAAGGGCCTGTGCGATCAGGCTCTCGAAAGCGTTAACGTCTGTAACAGCCGCAACTTCGTCGGCTGTGACGGTCACACCCCATTTTGCCATGGCCTCATACCGTGGCGCACGGTGCGCCAGGGCGCGCGCATATGTCCAGCGGATAAAACTATCTGGATCAACAGACTCTTCTGAGACGTTGTTTTCGCTCAAATATTCCCGCCAGCAAGCTTCAAGAAATTCAGGCTGGTAACACATTGGCTTGGGGGCACGGTCAAAGCGACGGATGAGCTCTTGCGTGTGGCGATCATCGCCCTGGATACGCACAAGCAGACAGTGCTTTGAAAGCTCTGTTAACAAAGTATCTTCGGGATTGTTGCCATCCACCCATTCACAGATCGACCCGCCGGTATCGCAGACAAAGTTGGGATAGCCATATAGCCGCCCGGCGCGTTCGATGAAATAACTTGTGTCCTCCAGCGCATTAATCTCGGCGCGGCGGAACTGATCCTGACGCACGCGGTATTCATCAATGGGCAACCCGCCCTTGGCCGGATCACCGGGTTTGCCCAGATAAGTCGAGACCGGTGAGAGGTTATCAAAGGTGATATTGGAGCCGATGTAGATTGAGTCAGTCATCAGCAGGTCCCGTAGAAACGGCACCTGCATGGCATGAGTCTTGGCATTGTCGGCAATCCACTCGCCCATGTAGCGGGTGCCGATGCGGTAGTCGATGGAGTAATGAAACCAGTCGCCGCTGCCCCGCAGCATGTTCGACAGATGTGTTTTGCCCAGACCCGACATACCATAGAACAACACCCGCTTATGCGGTGCGTTGAGCCAATCTTTTGCTGAGAGATAGATCATCGGCCTTCTCCTTGGCAGATGTGGTAGCCAGAGCCGCAGTCCTGGTCAAATGCAAAGCCTTCGGGAAAAAGAAAAAACCCCGCCGGTGCGGCGGGGTTTTAATGTGTCGCTGAGGCGCGCTTTAGAAGCGCAAGCCCAGTTTCATCCCAACCGCAACGGCGTCGTTGCCGCTAAAGTTACCACCGATCGTTGTGGTAATCGTGTCACCGAAATCGATGTAACGAATACCCGTTGTGAACTCATAGGCTTCGGTTTCGTATTTCACAGCTACGCCGTAGCTAATGTACCCATCAAAGCCTTGCAGGTTGCCGACAATATCGTTCTGGTCTTCCTCATAGCCAATGGAGAAAGCACCAGACCAGTTTTCGGTAAACTTACGACCGACACCAAGTTCAAAGGTCCAAATATCTGATGTGCCGAAAGCGATAGCTGGGCCAGGTGCACCGACTGCGGCGATACCAAAATCGGCTGGCGCAATCTGAAACTCGGTCCATTCCCGCCAGCGGGCAGAGCCAAAGACAAGGGTATTTGCCGCAACACCAGTTTGAAAATGCAGCGTGGCTGCCTGTGGGATAGTCACGTCAAATGGGGTGCCAGTGGAGTCTGTGTAGCTATGCTCGATCTCTGACTCGTAGGTCAGTGCCACGCGCAAGGCGATGTCTGGAATTTCGTAAGCCCCGCCCAGAACATAGCCCACCTGATAGTCGTCATTCACGGCAAGGGTGTAAGGCGCGCCACCATTGGCAGGGACAATTGCTGCGGGAATGAAAACATTACCGCTCAAAGCTTGAACGCGCAGGCCGCCATAGACGCTGACGCGGTCTGTCGCCTGATACTTCAGGTACCCAGTGAGCGCACGCGAGTTGACCTCGGCGTTGCCTCCGCTGAAGGGGTGTGGTGTACCGGGCGCGTAAGACACGTCAGCGCCAACAGGTGAGTTGCCGACCAACGCAAACGCCCATTTGTCGTTAATCTGGTGTTTGTAGCCCAACGAAAACTGCGTGTAGTTTTGCTGAATGTTGCCTGAGCCGACCACACCCATAAATGTACCGCTGATACTTGGCGAGACATTGGCAACGGTGGCCTCGAGATAATTTTTACCCTCTTCAAACAGGATTTGAGACCGATCTCCGTCACGTTCAATCTGGCCTGCAAATGCGCTGGTTGTTGCGAGGCCGAGAGTGGTGGCGGCCGCTGCAATCTTTTTCATCTTGTCCCTCTCCTCCAGAGATATTGCAGGCACATTACTGCGTGGCGAATTTCGGTCAACGATTGACGCTACGTCAGTGACGTTACGGAAAAAAAGGTTGTGGAAATAGCACAGATTCAGCAGATTTTTTGCTATATATTGCGGGCGCTGCGCGTTTCTGACCACAGATTTAGGTAGTTAGCGCCAAAGATGACAACCGCGCCGATGATGACCAAAGCATCAATTGGTTCGTTGTATATTAGCAGACCAATCACCGCGATCACGGGCAATCGGGTGAAGTCAATCGGCGAGACCAGTGTAGCCGGCGCAATCGAAAGGGCCGATGCGATACAAAAATGCGCCAGCAATCCACAAACAGCGATAACGATCAGCCAGGGCAGGGTCTGCATCGACGGTACCGCCACGTCGCCGTCATAACCTGCGCAAATCAGTCCGAATATGGACTGTGTCAACGTGAGCCAAAACATGATGCAGGCCAGCGTTTCTGTACGGGTCAGCTTCTTGGTAAAGATCATCGCGCCGGCAAACCCTATGGCGGCAGATGCCGCCGCAAACGTACCTTGATTGAACGTTTCGGGACTAGGCCGAGCGACGATTAGAATGCCAATAAAACCGATGAGAGCAGACACGACCCTCAATTTGGTGAGCTTTTCGCCAAGGAGCAGCGGGGATAGCACAAGAACCCAAAGAGGCGTGGTAAACTCCAAGGCAAAAAGCTGCGCCAGAGGGATCAAGGGCAGAGCGTAAAACCACAGATTTTGACCGGCAAAGTGAAAAATATTGCGCGAAACGTGTAGCCCAAGCCGCTGGGTTCTGAGCTCGCATTGGCGGCTGCTGAGGAAGACGATCGCCAAAACGATAACAATGCCAATCAGGCTGCGGTAGGTCATGATTTCAAACGTGTCGAGTTCAAAACTCACTTCGCGACCCGCAATTGCCATCAGTGAAAACGAAACAACCGCCCCGACCATCCAGAACGCGGCGCGCAGAACCTGCTGGCCGTCTTGGGGTGTTATGGAGGAGGTCATGCCGATATGTGCCCCTTGCGCAATCCAAACAGACGTGCGCCCAGGCGGTTGGTTGGTCGTTCAATCGTCAGGTATGTGAACATTGACACAAGAATTGTGAGTATGAGTGCAGTGCCGAAGAAAACCAACGTATTGCTATCTTGCAACGCGGTGGATTTGCCCAGTTCTCTAATCACCAGGATATGCATGAGATACAAGCTGTAACTAATTGAACCAAGGAACAAAAAAGGTTTCCGCCCCAACACCCCACGGACTTCATGTGTTCCCGGTCGTGCAACGATTAATCCTGCGGTCGCCAAAGCAAAGAAGGCCGCGTTCAGTCCGGTGTCGACGCACAAAGTGACAGCAAACAAAAGGATGGATCCGTACCACACCCGACGGCGAAACGTGGCAGGTTGCTTTGCAAATGTATCGCGCAATGTTTCCGCCACCGCACCAAGATAAAAATATGCGCCATAGCTGAGTGGCATGAAATGTGCGGCGTGTTTGGGCAAAATCAGGTGCTCAGCAACCTTTGTCATCCCGGCGAGCACAAGCAGGCCCAAGAAAATGGCAAAACGACGCCGTTGATCAGACGCGATGGGCAGGACAAGCGGTAATACAGCGTACCAGAACACCTCGATTGGGATCGACCATTCCACACCCAAAATTGAATTGGCTACGCGCGCATCCCAACCGCTCATAAAGCTGACATGCATCAACAGGTTATAAGCGTCCGCTTCGCTGTTGTAGAGTGTCATCCAATATATCGGCTGATTGTAGCCCGACGCGAGTAAGTAAAAAGCAAAAGCAATCACGACTATGTACAGGGGTGCGATGCGCATCATGCGTCGACCAAAATAAGACCCGAACCCAGTGGCATTTCGGTAAGTTCTGGCAATCGTGAAGCCAGAGATCACGAAAAATATTTGCACACCGTATTTTCCGTTGTCAGTGATGTTGTTGCCCAGCGTACCAAAATCTCGAAAAGCGGCTGTGTGTATGGCGATGACCATGATGGCCGCGATGGCGCGAAGGCCGGTGACAAAATCCGTGTCACCATAGGAACGAACAAGCAGGCTCATGCCGAGGCGCGCCGGGTCATTCCCATTCGATAGTCCCCGGTGGTTTGGACGTCACGTCATAGGTCACCCGGTTGATGCCGGGCACTTCATTGATGATGCGCGTGGCGGTTTCGCCCAGAAATTCATGGCTGAACGGGTAGTAATCGGCGGTCATGCCGTCCACGGATGTCACAGCACGCAAGGCACAGGCATAATCATAGGTTCGTCCATCTCCCATGACGCCCACGGTGCGCACCGGCAGAATGGCCACGAAAGCCTGCCAGATGTCATCATAGAGCCCATGCTTGCGTATCTGGTCAATGTAAACCGCGTCGGCCTTGCGCAGGATTTTAAGTTTCTCGCGCGTGATTTCTCCGGGACAGCGGATGGCAAGGCCCGGGCCGGGGAAGGGGTGGCGTCCAATGAAGCTGTTGGGCAGGCCGAGCTCGCGACCCAAGGCGCGGACCTCATCCTTGAAGAGCTCGCGCAAAGGTTCGACCAGTTTCAACCCCATCTTTTCAGGGAGCCCGCCGACATTGTGGTGCGATTTGATGGTGACCGACGGGCCGCCAGAAAAGCTCACGCTTTCAATGACATCTGGGTAAAGTGTGCCCTGAGCTAGAAATTCCGCACCTTCGATGTCGTTGGCGTGTTTCTGAAACACGTCGATGAACAGTTTGCCGATAATCTTGCGCTTGGTTTCGGGGTCGCTTTGCCCCTCAAGCTCACCGAGAAAAAGCTCGGACTCGTCGGCGTGAATGAGTGGGATGTTGTAGTTGTCGCGGAACATCGAGACGACTTCATCCGCCTCGTTCTGACGCAACAGCCCGTGATCCACAAAGACGCAGGTGAGTTGATCGCCAATCGCCTCATGGATCAGCACCGCCGCAACCGAACTGTCGACACCACCCGAAAGACCACAAATCACACGTTTATCGCCGACCTGTTCACGGATTTTGCGAATGGCTTCCTCGCGGTAGGCGCCCATTGTCCAATCACCGTCAAACCCGGCCGTGCGCACGAAATTCTCGTATAGTTTTGCACCATTGGGCGTATGGTGCACCTCTGGGTGAAACTGCACAGCATAGAAATTCCGCGCCGTATCGGCCGTGATCGCGTAAGGCGCGTTTGGCGAGGTGCCATAGACTTCGAAACCCGGAGCCAATTGGCTCACGTGGTCGCCATGGCTCATCCAGACCTGTTCCCGGTCATCATCGCCCGCAAACCAACCATCAAGCAGGCCAATTTTTTCAGATGTGGGCGTGACATAGGCACGCCCGAATTCAGCGGTTCCGCCGCCACCTGAAATTTTTCCGCCCTCTACCTTGCCGCCCAATTCCTGCATCATCACCTGTTGGCCATAGCAGATGCCAAGGATTGGCACGCCGCTGTCAAAAACAGAGGTCGGGGGGCGGGGGCTACCGTCGCGTACAACACTGTCCGGACCACCTGAGAAGATCACCGCCTTGGGTGCGAATTCCGCCAAAAACGCGTCTGTGACGTTCTGGTAGGGGTGAATTTCGCAGTAAACGTTCAGCTCTCGCAGACGGCGCGCAATTAGTTGCGTGACCTGGCTGCCAAAGTCGATGATCAGAAGGCGGTCATGGGTATCTTTGCTCATGTCTAGCCCAATAGGCCGCGGGCGGCAGAGTCGCAAGCCTTGGGTTCAATGTTGCGGGAAAGCATGCTGCAAGCGGTTGCACCGGAGCGACCGAAATGTCGCTTTCCCTCGCTAAAGGACGCAATTTTCCCCTGTTGTCCTGCAGGGCTGCGTTAAATCATGCAAAGACCGCGACCAAAACAGGCCGCGAAACAAATTCTGCAAGGGTTAAAACGTATGGCCGAAGCATCAGCACGCAGACGAGGACGCGGAGGCGGCGGCGCAGCCCGTCGCGCAGAACGCACAGCCGTATCCATCGAAACCGCGAAATACATCGAGCGGAAGATTCCAAATTTCGAAATCCTGAACGAGGAGGCGCTTGAGATCATCGAGCACAATGCCGAAACCGTTCTGGAAGAGATCGGCGTCAATTTCCTGGATAATCCGGCTGCAATCGAGCGTTGGAAAGCCGCTGGGGCGGATGTTAATCGCGAAAGGGTTCGCATTCCGCGTGGCCTTGCACGTGAGTTGATCAAAACAGCGCCGCGCCAGTTCACACAGCACGCGCGCAACCCTGAGCGCAATGTGGTCATTGGCGGCAACACCATGGTATGCGCGCCGGTTTATGGCCCACCCTTTGTGCGCGACATGGACGGCGGTCGTCGCTACGCGACGATGGAAGATTTCGAGAAATTCGTAAAACTTGGCTACATGTCCAAATGGCTGCACCATTCGGGCGGAACGGTCTGCGAGCCGACGGATGTGGCTGTCAACAAACGTCACCTGGATATGCTGCGGGCACATATGGTTCTGTCGGACAAGCCCTTCATGGGGTCGGTCACAGAGCCCAGCCGCGCCCAGGACAGCGTCGATATGTGTGGGCTCTTGTTTGGTAAGGATTTCGTGCGGGACAACACGGTGATGACCTCACTGATCAACATCAACTCGCCGATGACGTTCGACGATGTGATGATGGGCGCGATGGAGGTCTATGCCGAGAACAATCAGGCCTGTATCGTCTCTCCCTTTATCGTGGGCGGAGCCATGGCACCGGTTTCCGTCGCGGGCACGCTGACGCAGGTTCTGGCCGAGGTTCTGGCGGGCATCGCCTATAACCAACTGTGCCGTCCCGGTGCGCCGGTCATTATGGGTACATTCGTCACCTCGATCGACATGAACTCCGGCGCGCCCACGTTTGGCACACCTGAGGCTGCGCATATCACCTATGGAGCAGGGCAGCTCGCCCGGCGTCTGGGATTGCCTTATCGTTCGGCGGGGTCGTTCACCGGCTCGAAACTTCCCGACGCACAGGCCGCCTATGAGACGGCCAACAGTCTGAACATGGGGCTTTTGTCGGGTGTGAACTTCATGTTGCATTCCTGCGGCTGGCTGGAAGGTGGGCTTGTCTCATCATTTGAAAAGTTCGTCATGGATGCCGATCAACTGGGTATTCTGCATCATTTAGCGCAGGGCGTCAGTGTCGATGAGAATGGCCAAGCGATGGATGCCATTCGCGAAGTGGGACCAGGCGGGCATTACCTTGGGTGCGCGCACACCCAGGCGAACTTCAAATCGGCTTTCTGGCGCACGGATGTGCTTGACTACAAACCGTTTGAGACATGGGCCGAAGAAGGCGAGCGCGATACGATGACACTCGCCCATGCAAAGATGAAGCAGATGTTGGCCAACTACCAGAAACCTGCGCTTGATCCGGCCATTGAAGAGGCAATTGATGCCTACGTGGACGAGAAAAAGGCGTCGATGCCCGACGCCTTTGCTTGATCCTTCAAAGCGTATGGGCGGAGCGCAGGATGCGCGCTTCGCCCATCATAGCAATCAGAATGTCGACATGACGCGCGACAGAATACGCAGCATCAGACGCCATACGCTTGGAATCCAGATCTGATTCTAGCGCCATCAGATACTCCAGGGCGTCTTTGCTCCGATTAGGATGTCCATCTTTGAAGTGCCGGTAGAGATGGGTTTCCCGGCGATATTCCATTGACCCGATCCTGGCTGCGCTGATCAACAAACGCGGACGCTTCAAGGCGTTAAGTTTGCTCAAGACGTCACACATATTGGCCTCCCTTGGTTTTTGCAGATTGATCTGTGCCACAACTCAAACGGGTGTTGCGCAAAGACCAAAATCACCGTTCGCCGAGGTTCGAGATTGTTTACGTTTTGAAAACAACTGTTGCTTGAGCATCCACAAATTAACGAAGTGGTAACAAAAACAACCCTAGGTAGTTTGTTGGATGTGGATAAGTCTGTGGATGCTTGAATTTCAAACTGTTGACACAGGCTTGGAACGCAAACAGGAGGGTCATTCATGCCAAAAAGTCAGGTTACGGATACGTACGGGGCCGGAGCCTTAACCTGGGTGCCACGCGCAGCCTTAAACTATGTCGCACATACCGAAGGCGGGGCATCAATTCGTGCCCTTGCGCGTCAGGCCGGGTGTCACGCATCCACAGTTTCACGACAGGTGCGCACCTTTGAAGCGCGTCGCGATGACGTTCTTGTCGACGATGCATTGCGGCGCTTGGGGCCTCATGTCGCGGCAGCCCATGGCACGAGCGGAAAGACGGATGCCACGGCACCAAACCAATCGGGTGACAGCACGCTGGATCCGGCTCTGACCGAAGACCGTCTGAAACGCCATGCGGTTCGCGTCCTGCGTCGTTTGTGCGAATCCGGCGCGGTTCTTGCTGTGGGCGCGGGCATGGACAAAGCGGTTGTCGTGCGTGAATATCAGTCCGGCACAAACAGAACCGCCGTCGTTGACCGTGACATTGCCGAGGCCATGGCACTCAATGCCTGGATTCAATGCGACAATGCAGGGCGAGTATCGCGGTACCGGGTGACATCTGCAGGCCGATCTATGTTGGCTCAACTGCTGGCCGAACAGGAAAACGCCGCACTGGGCATCACTGAGACCTCAGAGGAGTTATTGCGGACTGACAGCAATGCGGCGGCGTCCGACACCAAAAAACGCCAGCGCTTTACAGTCAGCGAGTCGCCTCTGATTTTATTGTCGCGGCGGCGGGACAAGGATGGCGCACGGTTCCTGCCTGATGGCCTAGTACGGGCTGGAGAGCGGCTTCGAGAAGACTTTGAAATGGCGCAGCTTGGAGATCCCAAGAGCCAAAATTGGGATGCATTTCTGTCGGGGACGCCGAACATTGTCCCCTTGGGGAAGGATGCCAAGACTGTGCAAGCGGCGCGCGACAGGGTCACTGGCGCCTTGCGCGACCTTGGGCCGGGTCTTGGGGATGTGGTGCTGAGATGTTGTTGCTTCCTGGAGGGTTTGGAAAGCGCAGAGAAGGACATGGGATGGTCCGCACGGTCCGGTAAAATTGTATTGCGCATCGCGCTACAACGCCTCAAACGTCACTATGACCAGATGGGCGAAGCTGCGGGAATGATGGGATAAAACCCGCGACGATTCGGCGTATCGACAAAAAAAGGCCCGCGCTTTAAACGCGGGCCAGACAACTTCTCTACGTCGCACAACTGGTGGGAACTGGTTACGCGCAGCGTCTCCGGTCCGGGAGGAAACTGCAAAACTCGCAAAACCCACCTTGGATGCTTATACATAGCTGAGGTTACCAAACCATTTGCAGGGGAATGATCCGTGCGAGACCTCAAAATTCCGGCCGAACGCCATCCTGAAAAAGCGCATCGTCCTGACAATGCGCAGCCGAAAAAACCCGACTGGATTCGGGTAAAGGCACCGGTAGGACGCAAATATCAGGATACGCACAAGATCATGCGTGAAAACAAACTGGTCACGGTTTGCGAAGAGGCAGGTTGCCCCAATGCCGGTGAATGCTGGAATGCCGGCCACGCCACGATGATGATCATGGGCGAGATCTGCACGCGCGGGTGTACCTTCTGTAATATTGCGACCGGCAAGCCGCAGGATCTGGATGTGTTTGAGCCGGGCCGCGTGGCGGATGCGGTGCAAAAGCTGGATCTTAATCATGTTGTGGTGACATCTGTTGACCGCGACGACCTGAAAGATGGCGGCGCAGATCACTTTGCCCAAACCATTCGGGCGATCCGGCATCGTTCTCCGAAAACAACAATCGAAATTCTCACGCCTGACTTTCTGAATTGTGCGCCTGAGGTGTTGGAGGTCGTGGTCGAGGCAAAGCCAGATGTGTTCAACCACAACCTGGAAACCGTGCCGGGTCTTTACCCGGAGGTTCGACCCGGGGCGCGGTATTTTCACAGCCTGCGACTGTTACAGCGGGTCAAAGAAATGGACCCGACAATCTTTACCAAATCCGGCATCATGGTGGGTCTTGGCGAGGATCGTCAGGGGGTGCATCAGGTGATGGATGACATGCGCGCGGCGGATATCGATTTTCTGACAATTGGTCAGTATCTGCAGCCCACGCCGAAACACCATGCAGTAGACCGTTTTGTGCATCCCGATGAATTCAAGGCCTATGAGAAGGCGGCTTATGGCAAAGGGTTCCACATGGTCTCGGCCACGCCCTTGACACGTTCCTCCTATCACGCCGGAGATGACTTCGCGCGTCTGCGTGAGGCACGGCTGGCGAAGCTGGGGTAGGGCTTTTCAGGCCAAACGCTTTTCGTAGCGCCATACATCAAGCGTAAATGGGCCATCCTGTGTGTCTACTTCGACCGGGCGGCGGCCCTGATTGGTCCAGCCGCATTTTTCGTAAAAACGCATGGCACGCTCATTGCCCATGGCGCATGCGAGCCAGGCGCACGAGTAACCAGCCTCCCGCAGGTGCGCCTCGGCGGCTTCAATAAGTGCATGGGCCACACCGGTGCCGCGCGCCTGTTCTGAGACATACATCTGATTGAGTTCGTCCTGCTGGTTCATTGCGAACCCAATCACGCCCTGGTTCGAGATCGCAACCAGGGTGTCCTGCACTCTGTCTTTGGAGCGTGTCAGAAAACTCTCTTCCGTGCGAAGCCGATGAAGGGTATCCGGGACAATGCCGTCATGCGCATCATGCCAACCTCGGTGCCAAATGTTGGCAATTTGGTGAATATGATCTGCACGCGCGACGGTGATGTGGACTGTCATGGTCTCAGGGTATGGGCGAGGGTGGTTGAAAAACGACAAAGTCGCTGCGTATCAAAATCTTTAAAACAAAAACACCGGCCTCATTAGAGCCGGTGTTCATGGCCAAATGTAACTCTTTGCCGTTACCCACCCCAACTGCGAACCGGGCCGCAATCCATATGCACAAAGTTCGAGCGTGAGTAGCGCCCAACGCCACCTCCACGACACGCCTTGGCCGCGCGGAACATCTGGTTCACAGAGCGTGAGTTGAGGCGCAGATCAGCGGCTTGGCCGACCATGTGGCGGGAATTCTTGGCCACACCGCGAGACCGAGAGCGCAGCATCGCGTTGGTCTTCGGACTGCGATAGCCGGACAGAAGGAGATAGGGCTCACGCGTGTCCATCAGGTTGTGCGCTGCGGCCATAACGTCGATGGTACGCAGATCAATATTGTGCACATCATTGGTGCGCCAATCGCGCATGAAAAGGTTAATTTCCTTGACCGCGTCTTTGATATAGTCGCCTTCAATCCAGTAGATTGTATCTATCTTTTCACCAGTACGTGGTGACGCCATCCTGAGCCTGCGGATATCTCCCGCGCCTCGAAGGAAACCTGCGGCGTTTGAGAAAGTTGGTGCTGCCGTTACAAAAGTCGCGGCAAACGAACCAAGTAGAGCACGCCGGTTCATGCCCAAAGAGCCATTGTTTTTCATCGCGTTAGCGCCCGTCCCGTCGCTACGTAGGGTCCCCTTTAGCAGAGGCGACCGTACCACCTTGTCCCCAGATGTGGGACGGTTATTGCATAACAAGAATCAGTTACCAAGGGGTGAAGTGGTCACAGGCGCAAGATCAACAATTTTCGGCGAAATTTTGCGCAGTTTTTAATCAATGTTGCGATAACTTCGAGACAATCGCGCGCCGTTCCCCTTGAAGAGACGCCGCTTTTTCTCACGCAAGGAAAATTGATTGGACATCGTAGCCAGAGACAGGACACACTGTCCTTACACAGGCGTATTATCTGTGCTTTTTGGGGAGAAAAAAATGCATGAACGCATGCGAGCAGGCGACATCACCCGGGGTTTCAACGATCAAAAACAGCGCACCCAGGTCAAAGCTCAGGTCAAAACACAGGTACAAAAACCTCCGACATCTCTTCTGAGTTGGCTTGCGTTTCTGTCGGCGCTTCTCTGTCTGCTCTACGTGCTGAGCCAACCCGCGGCGGCGCAGTCCATGGCGTTCAAACAGGCGGTGGCGGAGGCCGCCTCAAAGGACCGGGACTTGGCTGGTTTTTATCAAGACACAGCCTACACGCCGGTTTGGACCCGCGATGATGCGGTCGGCCAGGCGCGTCGCCAGGCCCTGTTCCGAGCGCTTGAAAATGTTGACATGCATGGGCTTCCAGAGGCGCGGTATGACACCCAAGGCTTGATGACAACACTGCGCGACGCGCAAAGCACCCGCGATCTCGGGTTTGCCGAAGTCGCAATGAGCCAGATGTTTTTGCGCCTGTCGCGTGACATGCAGACCGGTCTACTGACCCCTATTGACGTGGACGAAAACATCAAGCGCGAGGTGCCTTATCGCGACCGAAAGACTCTGTTGACCCAGTTTCAGTCAGGTGATCCAGTGGCGTATTTCCGAACCTTGGCGCCACAGACCAACGAATACGCCCGGCTGATGAAAACCAAACTTCAGCTTGAAACGCGTGTAGCCAACGGTGGCTGGGGCGAACCCGTTCCGTCAAAGTCTCTCAAGCCAGGCGCCACAGGACCGTCTGTTGTCGCCTTGCGCAACCGTTTGGTGCGCATGGGCTTTTTGCAGCGCTCTGTCACTCAGAGCTATGACCGTGACATCGAGGCGGCTGTGCGCAGCTTTCAGACCTTGCACGGTCTGGAGCCCGATGGCGCGGCCAACCAGGCCACGATGAAGGCGATCAACGTATCGGCTGCGGATCGGCTTAAATCGGTTATCGTCGCCATGGAGCGCGAGCGCTGGCTCAACTTGCCCGGTGGCAAGGGGGAACGCCATATCCTGGTGAACCTCACGGATTTCAGCGCCCGAATTATGGACAAAGACAATGAGACATTCCGCACGCGGGCTGTGATTGGCATGCACAAAGACGGACGGCGTAGCCCGGAATTTTCCGACGAGATGGAGCACATGGTCATAAACCCGACCTGGCACGTGCCACGCTCGATTGCTGTAAAGGAATATCTGCCCAAGCTGCGCGCCAATCCCAATGCGGTCAGCCATCTGCGCGTGGTAAATTCGCGTGGGCAAACCGTCAGCCGCGGGTCAGTGAACTTTGCGGCTTATAGTGCGCGGACGTTTCCGTTTGCTCTGAAACAGCCACCATCACCGCGCAATGCTTTGGGACTTGTGAAGTTCATGTTCCCGAATAAGTACAACATCTATCTGCATGACACGCCTCACAAAGACCTGTTTTCTCGCGAAACGCGCGCTTACAGCCATGGGTGCATTCGTCTGGCCGATCCGTTTGATTTTGCGTATGAGATTCTGTCCAAGCAAGAAGCTGACCCAAAAGCTGCATTTCACCGCACGCTGGACACGGGGCGCGAAACCTATGTGCATCTCGACACGCATGTGCCAGTTCACATCATCTACCGCACGGCTGTCAGCGATGCCAAAGGCGTGGTGCGATACCGCAGCGATGTTTATGGACGTGACGCCAAGATTTGGTCTGCTTTGGAACGGGCAGGGGTTTCACTGAACGCCGTTCAAGGGTAAAGCCTTCCCCGAAGAAAAAGGGGACATCGTATGGCCTATACGGTTGAGCAGATCGCGGGTGCACTTGGCACAACGGCGTTGGGCAATGGTGCGCTGAAAATCACAGGCGTGGCCGAACCGGTGAATGCCGGGCAAGATGATCTCGCATTGGCGATGAAGCCGGACTACGCCGATATGCTGGGGCAGGGGTCCGCGCGGGCCGCTGTGGTTTGGGACGGTGCCGACTGGCAGGCCCTGGGGCTCGAGGCCGCGATTGTGGCCCCGCGTCCACGCTATGTCATGTCAGGCCTGACAACGATGTTTGATCCCGGCCAAGGCTGGGACAGCGGCATTCATCCATCTGCCGTTGTGCATGAAACAGCCCAGCTTGGCGACGGTGTTTCTGTTGGACCATTGGCGGTGATTTGTGCAGGTGCCAAGATCGGCGAGAACAGCGTGATTGGCCCGCAAGCCTTTGTCGGTACGAATGCAGTGCTGGGCGAACAGGCCTTCCTGCGGGAAGGCGTGCGCATTGGCGCGCGCGTGGTCATCGGAGACCGGTTTATTGCACAACCCGGTGCCGCCGTGGGCGGAGATGGCTTTTCCTATGTCACGCCAGAGAAATCCAACGTCGAACAAGCGCGTCAGACCCTGGGTTCGCAAGAGGGTACAAATGCACAAGCCTGGACACGCATCAACAGCCTGGGCGCGGTGCGCATTGGTGATGACGTTGAGCTTGGCTCAAACTGCACGATTGACCGCGGCACGATCCGCGACACACGCATCGGCAATGGCACAAAAATAGATAACCTTGTTATGATCGGGCACAATGTGGAGATCGGTAATGACTCTTTACTGTGTGGCTGTGTTGGCATTGCAGGTTCAACGCGCATCGGCAACAACGTGGTGCTGGGCGGTCAAACTGGCGTCAGCGACAACATCTTTATCGGCGACAATGTGATCACCGGAGGCGGTACAATCGTGCTCTCCAACATTCCTGCAGGACGCGTCATGTTGGGCTATCCGGCAATGAAAATGGAGACCACCATGGAGGTGTTCAAAGGCTTCCGTCGCCTCAAAAGACTTTTCGCTGACGTTGCGGACCTTAAGAAAACGGTTTCCAAGCCGGATCAGAGTGACTAAATCAGCGACGTGGCCATAAAGAGGGTGCAAGTCATGGACACGTCTGTGGAGACCATACAGTCCCGCGTCATTGAAATTATCGCTGAACAAGCGGTATTAGAGCCATCCGACGTCACACTCGACAGCACGTTGGAAGAATTAGGGATAGACAGCCTTGGACTGGTGGAAAGCATCTTCGCCATAGAAGAGGCCTTTGATATCTCGGTGCCCTTCAACGCCAACGCGCCGCAGGAAAGCGATTTTGATATCACCTCCGTGGCCTCGATCTTGAAGGGGATCGAAAAACTTGTGGCGGAACAGCACGGGTGAAACGGGTTGTCATCACCGGCGCGGGAACCATCAATGCGCTTGGACAAAACGTTCCCGACACGCTTGAGGCCATGCGCGAAGGGCGCTGTGGCATCGGCCCATTGGATATCCCGGATGTGGATCGGCTTGCGATCAAGATCGGGGGCCAGGTGCGTGACTATGACCCCGAAGACCGCTTCAACCGTCAGCAACTGGCGCTTTATGACCGGTTCACCCAATTCACACTGATTGCCGCGCGAGAGGCGATCGCACAGGCCGGGCTTGAGTTTTCCGGTGCGCTCGCCGCGCGCTCCGGCGTTGTCCTTGGCAATTCGGGCGGCGGGATGACCACGCTCGATGAAAATTATCGTTCGGTTTACGAAGAGGGCAAAAACCGGGTGCATCCGTTTGTCGTGCCCAAACTGATGAACAATGCCGCGGCCAGCCATTTGTCGATGGAACTTAACCTCAAGGGTCCCAGTTTCACAGTATCCACAGCCTGCGCCAGCTCCAATCATGCCATGGCCCAGGCCTTTCAGCTTGTGCATGGCGGCGCGGCTCCGGTTATGGTCACGGGCGGGTCGGAATCCATGCTGTGCTTTGGTGGCGTGAAAGCCTGGGAAGGGCTACGCGTGATGTCCAAGGATGCCTGCCGCCCGTTCTCAGCCAATCGCAATGGTATGGTCCAGGGCGAAGGTGCGGGAATTTTCGTTTTCGAAGAATTTGAGCATGCCAAAAAACGCGGCGCTGAGATTTTGGCTGAAGTTGCCGGGTTTGCCATGTCCTCTGATGCTGCCGATATTGTAATGCCATCCAAGAACGGCGCCGCGCGCGCCATCAAGGGCGCAATGAAAGACGCGCGCGTGAGCTGCAGCGATGTGGGCTATATCAACGCCCATGGCACCGGCACAGCGGCCAATGACAAAACCGAAAGTGCCGCGGTGGCGGATGTATTCGGGGCGCATGCTGACAAGCTGATGATGTCCTCGACCAAATCCATGCATGGCCACCTGATCGGCGGCACCGGTGCGGTGGAGCTTTTGGCATGCATTATGGCACTGCGCGACGGGGTGATCGCACCCACGATCAACTACGAAGAACCAGATCCCGAATGCGCGCTTGATGTGGTGCCAAATGTCGCGCGTGAGGCCAAGGTCGACGTGGCCCTTAGCAATGCCTTTGCCTTTGGCGGGCTAAACGCGGTGCTGGCGCTCAAGCGGTTTGCCTGAACGCCAGCATGCTCCTTTGGTGTGACGACGAGATCAGATGATGAATGGATCATCAATCGGTGGCGCGCTGTCATCGATCGGCGGAATGCCATCCTCTCCCTGAATAATGACATTCAGTGTCGCCGTGCTTCCGCCTTCGATGGAATAGGTAAAGCTGGTCGTCGCGGTTTCGCCTTCGTCCAGAAAGTCAAATTCATCATTGGCCGAGAAATCAACCGTACCGTCGACATACATGATCAGCTGACCTCCATTAGATCCTGTGACCACCTGGGCAATGTTGTTGGCATCGCCATTGACAGCAGTGACATCGGTCTCAAAGAACTGTTGGTCGAGTTGGTCATTTTCCAGAACCGACACCTGGAACCCTTCTAGAAAATCGGGGAAACTGGGATTGAATTCCTCGCTTTCAAAAACGATGAGCGTGTCATCCACCGCCTCCTGCGTTGAGACTGGTTCATCGGGATCCTCGGGGGCTTCACCTCCCAGTTTCAGCGAACCGTCGCGTTCGCCACCTTCTTCGCCCACACTGGTCAGACGCACACCGAAATCCTGTGACAGCAGCATATCAATGGTCAATGGCATGTCAGCGTGAGACAGGGTGAAACTCGTGTCACGAATATCGTCTTCCCCGATGCCAGCAGTTCCGAATTGAATACCGGCGTCAAACTTGCCCGCATCCTTGATCACTTCGCCGTTGATGTTGGTAAAGTTGTCAACTTTCGAGACACTGTCGGCCTCAAAGACCGAACCGGTCACGTCGTCGCCTGTCGCCGATAATCCGCTTAGGATTCCGTCGTCCAGAAAATCAAAGTAAAGCGCATTGAGATCGCCAATCGAACCGGTCTCATCCAGAACGGATAGATCGAATTGCAACGCGCCATCAACTTCGGTCACAAGGACCTGCACGTTTACGTCACCTTCAATGGTGAAAGTCAGAGTCGTCATCAGGTTGGTCTCCAGGTATTATCACAGACATGTGATCTGTTGCTGGAGGCCAAATCGGTGCAGCGGTGAGGCCCGAAAACGGCCAAAATGTGCCGAACCATCGCAATTTGACCGGTTTTTGGGCCAAAACTACTGCAGTTCGATACTTTTTGAGTAATAAACCGCCGGCGAGCGCCGACGGCTGTGACTTTGACTATGAGGAGATCACTCTGCGGCGCCAGCCACGGACACCTCGTTATATGCGGCGGTAAATCCGTTCAAAGAGGCTTTGATGACCACCTGCTGGTCGGGCGCTTGCGCGGGAATAATCGTTAAGGTCGCGCCGGCTCCGGCACGGAAATTCGCGATGTCCTGCTCGGTAAACCCGATGCGGGCGAAACACCCCACCAGAGAGCAGAACGAGTAATTATATCCCTTCGCGGTGCCGCCATCGACGGCCAGCTTCAAACCTTCTGGCAACAGCGTTCCCAAGGGAACAACGATCGTTGCCCCTGCGACGGCCTGGCCTTCACCTGGCAGTTTGAAAATGGTGAATTCCGCCACCGGGTTGCCAGCGTCTTCGCGCAGAAGTTGGTACATCTGGCAGGGGTCTTCACCCGCTTCAGAGCGGAAACACTGAAGCTGCCAGTCGCCGTAGGTTTCTTTGACATAGGACGCGTCATCCGTGATTTCGCGACCCAGATCAAGGCCAGCATCCGCATCGGTTTGCGCGGGTTGTTCGGCCTCATCGCTTTGCGCGGCCTCTTCTGTCTGAGACGTCTCGGCCTCTGTCGTGTCGGTGCTTTGTGCCCAAAGCGCGGTTCCCATTCCGAGAAGCGCAATCAAAGGCAGTGTACGAAATAATGCGGGCATATGTTCCCCAATATGTTGCTCGTTAGATTTTGCAGCGCTCTAACATGGCTTGCGCAGAGTGTCAGGATAAAATCGCAGCTCTGCGCTCTGTGCAAGGCGTTTTTCCGCCGTTGGAAACCGTGACAAAATCAAGGGCTTTGAGCAAACTGGTGCCACAAAAAGAAAAGAGACCATACGGTCTCTTTCCCTCTTTCTCCCTGCCGGACTGGCCGGCTTATTCATTGAGCGCGACGCTAGGGCAGTTCATGTGACCCGTCAACAGGTTAAATTAAAAAATTGATTTAGGCCGATATCGCGGCGTTTATCCGCGCACAGCCTTGCGAAAAAAAGGGCCGCGCACATGGGCGCGGCCAGTCTGACAGGGAGGAAGTCATCCCGGACCAAGAGGACATGCGTCCGGGATCACGATAAGGTATGGCATCCAATCGTTAACTTTGTATGTTCACACCGTGGTATTTTTTGGACATGGGGGCAGGGCCTTGGAAAACAATATCTTTTTGGGCGGTGGCGGCGTGGACTACGCCGAAAAACAAGGGCTGACCCTGAAATACGCCAACCGCCATGGTCTGATTGCCGGGGCCACGGGCACCGGGAAGACCGTGACCTTGCAGATTTTGGCGGAGGGATTTTCGTCCGCCGGGGTGCCCGTTTTCCTGTCGGATGTGAAGGGCGACCTGTCTGGTCTGGCCGCAGCGGGCAGCGAAGGCTTCAAACTGCATGACGCCTTTATGAAACGCGCAGGGCAGATCGGATTTGACGATTATCGCTACGAGGCTTTCCCGGTCACATTCTGGGACCTTTTCGGTGAACAGGGCCATCCGGTGCGCGCCACGGTGGCTGAAATGGGCCCGCTGCTGCTCAGTCGTTTAATGCAGCTCAGCGAGGCACAGGAAGGTGTCATGAACATTGCCTTCCGCGTGGCCGATGAACAGGGCCTGCCGCTTTTGGATCTCAAGGACTTGCAATCACTGCTCGTATGGGTGGGAGAGAACTCCGGCGAGCTGAGCCTGCGATACGGCAACGTCTCGGCCCAGTCCGTTGGCGCGATCCAGCGCTCCTTGCTTGTTCTGGAAAATCAAGGCGGAACACAGTTCTTTGCCGAACCCGCCCTTGATCTGGATGACCTGATGAGTGTGGCCCCGGACGGGCGCGGGCAGATCAATGTGCTGGCTGCAGACAAGCTGATGGGCGCGCCGCGGCTTTATGCAACCTTTCTGCTCTGGCTTTTGTCCGAACTTTTTGAAACGTTGCCCGAAGTCGGCGACCCGGACAAACCCAAGCTGGTGTTCTTCTTTGATGAAGCGCATTTGCTCTTTGAGGATGCACCCAAGGCGCTCGTCGATAAGGTCGAGCAAGTCGCGCGTCTCATTCGCTCCAAAGGAGTCGGTGTGTACTTCATCACACAAAATCCAGACGACGTGCCAGAAGACATTTTGGGTCAGCTTGGCAACCGGGTGCAGCATGCTCTGCGCGCCTTCACCGCGCGGGATCGCAAGGCGCTGGAACGTGCAGCTGAAACCTATCGCCCGAACGGGCGTTTTGATACGGTGGATGCCATTCGCGATGTCGGCGTGGGCGAGGCGGTGACCTCGATGCTCGAAGACAAAGGCGTGCCAGGGATTGTGGAACGCACACTTATTCGTCCCCCGTCCTCCAAGCTTGGTCCGATAGATGACGCCACGCGCAAACATGCGCTCGCGACCTCTCCTGTGGCCGGGAAATACGAAACGCCTCTGGATCGCAAATCTGCGTTTGAGATGCTGCAAGAGCGTGCAGAAAAAGCCGCCAAAGAGGCGGAAGACGCCGAGGCGCGCGCCGAAGAGCAATCCGCCGCCGAGCGCGACTTCAATGCCGGACGGCGCTATTCGGGATCCCGCGTAGAGCGGTCAAGCTCCCGCACCCGCAAAAAAACTGATAGCTTTGGTGGAGCTGTTTTGGATGTGGTGGTCAAAGAACTCAAAGGCACCACCGGCCGGAGGATCGTGCGCGGTATTCTGGGCGGATTGTTCAAGGGTCGGTGAAATCCTTTCTGAAAGGATTTCGCAAAAGCTTTTTGAAAGCTTTTGCCATTAGGCTGCGATGGTTTTGAGATCCGAGAGAAGCGACTTTGACATCTCTTTGGCGCGCCTGATGCGGGACGCGGACAAGTCCCGGGTTTCCGTGCGGATGAGCGCTTCGACCCCAAGAAAGAACGGCAAAATGAGCTTCCGTTCCGGCGCGGTCATTTCGAATGTGTCCGCAAATATCTCAAAACCACGCGCGTCCACGCCAAGGTATCGGTCACCGGACGGGATCATTCCACGCCGGCCCAAATGCATCAGAAATCGCGCGATATCCTTGTAGATCGGCATGGGTTTCGACCCGCCGCAATCCACTCCCGTCAATATTTGGTCATTCACAATAAGATTGTTGGCGTGGAAATCTCCATGACATATGGCGTTACGCCCCGTCGTGTTGGATATCTTGACCACGAGGCGTTTCAATTCGATCAGTATTTCCTGCTCCAGACTTTTGAGGTCCTTGAATGCTTGATTGTTTGCGCCGCGCTCCGCCCGCGCAATCCATCGCTTCGGATTGCAGGGTCCAAGGGTCTGTGTTGGGCCCGTGTACACCCGAAGCCAATCCGCGCAGGGGCGCAACCACGAGACCCGCTCCTTGGGCGCCAGTTGATAGAGATATTTATAAAGCGGCGTTCCCTGAACTTCGGAGACGGCCATGACGCCGTGCTCTGGAACGCAGGCAAACGGTTCGCACACCAGAGCAGAGCCCGTATTCATGTATCCCCAAACGCGCTTCAGTTCAGTCCACTCGCGTTCACATGCCTTCGAATCGTCAAGTGTAATGCGAAAATAGGCCGGTCTGATGCCGAGCAGACCCCGCAGGATCACGCGTTTGCCCGGCACCTGTCGGATCACTTCACTTGGATCTGCGCTGTCAAGGACAGGATCGATCCGAGCCGCCGCGGCCAGCTTTTGCATCGCCTCTTGCAGCACCTCCAATGAGGGAAGCGGCGGGAGGTCTTTCTCTGGCTCTGGCGTCATGGCCTGCATCCTTTCTCATGGCCTCAGATGCGTCAACCGAATTGAACCCATCGCGTGTGGTGTCTATTGTGCCACGACAGGAACACGACAGGACCCCGCCATGACCGACACACCCATTTCTGAAATGTCCTTTGAAGACGCCATGAAAGCGCTGGAAGAGCTGGTGTCGCGGCTGGAGCGGGGCGATGTGCCGCTGGAGCAGTCCATCAGCCTTTATGAACGTGGTGCTGCGCTTAAGAAGCGGTGCGAGGACAAGTTAAAAGAGGCTGAGGAAAAAGTCGCTGCGATCACTTTGGACGCAGATGGCAATCCCAAAGGGACGACACCTGTCGAGGGTCTTTGATGCTGCAAGACGCATTGGCGACGGATGCCGCCCGGATTCGGGCCTGTCTGGACGCGCATATCACGGGCCAGACAGACCTTAGCGCTGCGATGCGCCATGCGCTTGCAGGCGGCAAAGCGCTGCGCGGCTTTCTGGTGATGGAAACGGCGCGCCTGCATGGCATTGATCCTGCGCGCGCGGTCTATCCGGCGGCGGGCATCGAGGCGCTGCATGCCTATAGCCTCGTGCATGACGATTTACCCTGCATGGACGATGACGACCTGCGGCGCGGTCAGCCCACGGTCCACATCAAATGGGATGAGGCAACGGCGGTGCTGGTCGGGGATGCGCTGCAATCCTTGGCGTTTGAACTGGTTTTGCATCCCGAAGGTGCGGCAGAGGCCAATGCTCGGGCCGAGCTGGGTCTGCGACTGGCGCGCGCGGCCGGACAACAGGGTATGGTTTTGGGTCAGGCGCTTGATATTGCGGCTGAAACCGCGATTGCGCCGTTGAACCTTGAAGAAATCACCTCGCTTCAGGCCGGCAAAACTGGTGCTCTTTTTGGCTGGGCCGCGACTGCGGGGGCTGTTATGGCTAGTGCTGATCCAGTGCCTTTGCAAAACTATGCGGCTGCCCTTGGGCTGGCATTTCAGATCCAAGATGATGTGATTGATGAAACCGGCGATGAAGCCGCAGTTGGCAAGGCTGTGGGCAAGGATGCAGCGGCAGGCAAAGCCACGTTTGTATCTCTCTTAGGGCTGGAGGAGGCAAAACGCCGCGCCTCGGACCTTGTTGACCAGGCCTGTGACAGCCTATCTCTATATGGAGAACCCGCGGAAACCTTGCGACATCTGGCGCGCTTCGTTATCTCGCGGCAGGCCTGAGGCCAATGACGTACAAGGAGGGTGACACATGACACGCCCGCACACACCCCTGCTGGACGAAGTTTCCAGCCCCGCGGATCTAAAGCAGATGTCTGATGTTCAATTGGCGCAGGTGGCGGGCGAACTTCGCGCCGAGACAATTGCCGCAGTGTCCGAAACCGGGGGACATCTTGGTGCTGGTTTGGGCGTAGTGGAGTTGACCGTCGCTTTGCATCACGTCTTTGATGCGCCGCGGGACAAGATCATCTGGGATGTGAGCCACCAGTGCTATCCGCACAAGATCATCACCGGGCGGCGGGATCGTATCCGCACGATCCGTCAAAAGGACGGGCTGAGTGGTTTTACCAAACGCTCGGAATCCCCTTATGATCCGTTTGGCGCGGCGCACAGTTCAACCTCGATCAGTGCCGCGCTTGGGTTTGCGGTCGCGCGTGATCTGGGCGGAGCCTGTGATACCGGACATGGCGATGCAATCGCCGTGATTGGCGACGGGGCCATGTCGGCGGGTATGGCTTTTGAAGCAATGAACAATGCCGGGCATCTGGGCAAGCGCTTGATCGTCATTCTCAACGACAATGAGATGTCGATTGCCCCACCTGTTGGCGCGCTCAGCTCATATCTTTCACGTCTCTATGCCGGCGAGCCCTTTCAGGAATTCAAGGCTGCCGCGAAAGGCGCTGTTTCCCTCTTGCCCGAACCTTTTCAAGAAGGCGCGCGGCGCGCCAAGGAAATGCTCAAGGGCATGGCCGTGGGGGGCACGCTTTTTGAAGAGTTGGGATTCAGCTATGTCGGCCCAATTGATGGTCACGACATGGATCAGCTGTTGCCGGTCCTGCGCACGGTGAAGGCGCGGGCCACGGGGCCGATCCTGATCCATATACTCACCAAAAAGGGCAAAGGATACGCGCCTGCCGAGGCAAGCCGGGATGGCGGACACGCAACGGCCAAGTTTGATCTGGTGACAGGCGAGCAAAAGAAAGCGCCTTCCAATGCGCCGAGCTACACGAAGGTTTTTGCCGAAGCTTTACTGGATCATGCCGCCGAGGATGACAAGATCTGTGCGATCACGGCAGCGATGCCGGATGGCACGGGGCTTGACCTATTTGACAAACGCTATCCATCCCGGTGCTTTGACGTGGGCATTGCTGAACAGCACGCCGTGACATTCTCAGCCGGTCTGGCGGCAGGGGGCATGAAACCCTTCTGTGCGCTCTACTCAACCTTCCTGCAGCGCGGCTATGACCAAGTTGTGCACGATGTTGCGATCCAGCGCCTTCCAGTGCGATTTGCCATTGATCGCGCAGGGCTGGTTGGGGCAGATGGGGCCACACATGCAGGCAGCTATGATGTCGCATACCTATCAAATCTGCCGGGCTTTACCGTGATGGCCGCCGCCGACGAGGCCGAACTCAAGCATATGGTGGCCACTGCCGTGGCGCATGACACCGGTCCGATTGCCTTCCGCTACCCACGTGGAGAGGGCGAGGGGGTTGAAATGCCTGAACGCGGCGAAGTGCTTGAAATCGGCAAGGGCAGAATGATCCGCGAAGGCGCCAAGGTGGCGATCCTGTCCTATGGCACGCGTCTTGGGGAAGTTCTGAAAGCCTGCGAAGCGTTGGAAGCCAAAGGTATTTCCCCAACCGTGGCTGATGCGCGCTTTGCCAAGCCTCTGGATGAGGCGCTGGTCCTTGATCTCGCCGCACGGCACGAGGCGCTGTTAACAATTGAAGAAGGTGCCATTGGCGGCTTTGGCAGCCATGTGGCGCAGTGTCTGGCGGAAAACGAGGTCTTCGACAGAGGCTTGAAGTTCCGCTCTATGGTCTTGCCAGACGTGTTTATTGATCAGGCCAGCCCAGCGGACATGTATGCTGTAGCGGGGCTGAATGCCTCGGACATCGAAGCAAAAGTTCTGAATGTTATGGGCGTGGCTCAGATTGGCAGCAAACGCGCCTGAGTACTTTTGCACTTAGGACCCAGAACCCGTGTTGTTGACCTGACCAGCGGCTCCAACAATACTTTCGGTTAGACCGAGTGAGGTGCGGTCCGCAAAATCAACAGTTGCAGACTGGATCGCGATTATCGTCGCTACCGCCAGGCCCACAAGTGCGGCCGTTAGGGCCACCCAGTCCACCGATACGGCTCCGTCCTGATCCCTCTTAATGAACGTCATTAGTTTGCTGAGCATATAACTTTCTCCGGCCTAAATTGGTTTTGCGTCGTCCGTTGGCCGACCCGCATCTCCCCCAGACGCGCTAGGGCCGGCCAACGGTGTCCACGCATCTTGAACTCTCGGGGCAAGAACGTGGCACGTCGTTAAAGGTTTTTTGAGGTAAATCTTCGTACTGAAGTCACTTTTCTAAAATCCCCACACTGCATATTCACAAAGAAAATCAGCCACCGAGCACAGAGGCGGTCTCTGTGGCCGGAGGCTGATCTAAAGTTGCGCCACCAAAGGCTGTATCTTTGACAACACTCAGCAGGAAACACGTCACGCAGACCAAGCTTGCAGTCAGGACAATCCGATCCGGATTGGTGACCCTGAGGTCCCTGTTGCCGTCAATGCTACGCGTCGTCCACATATGCTGATCACTCACACACTACCAAACTACACACACTACACTTACCCGCGGCGCTTTGGGTCGATACGGAACACACACCCTGATCGCGCCGAACTAAATAAAGATGGTTTTGAAATGGGGCGGAAATGTGGCAAAGCTTAAAAACAAAGAGTTTTGCATCGCATTTTCGTCTAATTCTGTTTGGAACTCTGAAATTTTCAGAACAGTTCTTAACCAATCTTAAGATCGGTTCCTGAGCGGAAACAAAACCGGGATTACGCAGGGTCACATATGTGTCGAAACTGAGGCAAAGACGAATCGAGTCGGAAGGATGAATAGGCTGGATGCGTGGGTTTCTGGTTGAAGTACGCACGCCAATGAGACGCATCATACGTCTTGATCAACCCAAATTTACCCCCATGTTTTGAGCAAGTTTCAACAGGAGAAAGCAGGCATGGATCGCCGAACCTTGATGGTTTCCGCCGCGGCACTTGGCACATGTGCTGTATTACCGACCCCCGTGTTTGCTTTGTCCTCTTCTGCAGGCACCCTGCAGGTTGAAGAGATGGCGCGCGGACTGGACAACCCCTGGGGTGTCGGGTTCTTGCCGGATGGCTCAATTTTGATCACAGAGCGCGACGGGCGGTTGCTGCGTTTGTCGGAGGGCGAACTTGCTGAGGTGGCCGGGGTCGGCCAGATCGCGGCGGTCGGGCAGGGCGGACTTCTGGACGTTTTGGTGCCAAAGGATTTTGCGGAAAGCCGTGAGCTGTATTTCACATTCGCCAAGCGGCAGGGCAACGGCGCTGGCACGGCTGTGGCGCGCGCGCGGCTCGGCGACACTGCGGAGAGGTTGGACAGGTGGGATGTGATTTTCGAGATCACACCTGGCTCTTCAGGCGGTCGGCATTTTGGCTCTCGCATTGTCGAAGGAAGTGACGGGTATCTCTACTTTACCGTGGGAGACAGGGGAGACCGGCCTTCGTCTCAGGATATTGCGCGAGAGAACGGATCGGTTCTGCGCATCGCGCGAGACGGTGGCATTCCATCTGACAATCCCTTCACACAAACTACAGGCGCACGTCCGGCGATCTGGTCCTGGGGACATCGCAATCCGCAAGGGGCGACGCTGGATCTGGATGGCAATCTGTGGGTTTCCGAACATGGGGCGAAAGGCGGCGACGAGGTTAATCGTGTGCACAAGGGTGCCAACTATGGCTGGCCTGTCATCTCTTATGGTCGGCACTATTCGGGAGAAAAGATTGGCATTGGAACCGAAGCGGACGGCATGGAGCAGCCAGAATTCTACTGGGATCCGTCCATGGCTCCGTCGGGCATGATGATCTATTCGGGCAAGCTCTGGCCTGAATGGCGGGGGTCGATTTTTGTAGGCTCGCTCAAGTTCGATTATCTGGCGCGGCTTGACGGCAACCCTCTGCAAGAGGTTGAGCAAATCAAGGGCCGTGAGACAGAGCGCGTCCGTGATGTGCGCGAAGGCCCGGACGGATCGATCTGGGTGTTGTCGGCCGGGCGCGGGGCGCTTTACCGGTTGACGCCTTAGCAGACCGTGGCAGGGTGTGGTCATGCTCTCTGGAGGATGATCCAAATGCCATTTTTGAAATCCCTGACGCTGGCTTTGACACTTGTGCTGACCTTCACGCTCAACCCAGCACAGGCACAGGATGACCTGCCGGAATCCGTCTTTCGCGACTATGATCATATGCGTGAGGTGCTCGACACTAACATGATGTCCCGTCAGATCGGCGTCGTCATGCGGAACTTCGGAGCCTCGGATGAAATGACACCTGAACAGCTGAGCGCGCTTGAAAATCAGGTGCGCGGTATTTTCCCTCAGGATTTTGAGACGGCCGAGATGATCCTGCGTGATGAGCTGGAAAATGGCTGGGCGCGAGAACTTTTGGCCTACTACACGGGTATCAGCTATATCTATGTGTCCGTGTTTTATCACAAACGGGAGGACTTTGTCGTCGTGCCGTTTTTTCGGTTCAACACAGACATGCTAGAGCTTTTGACAGAGTTCTAGCGGCGCAGGTTTCCGCGTGTTTAAGTTTTCCGCTTCAACTCGAAATATGCTGTGTCGCACATTTCGATGCCGCCATAGTCGAAGTTTTTCTCCGCATATCCGGTTTGTTCAAATCGGAGTTTCTTCAACAAAGCTATGGATGCGATGTTGCGCGGATCGCATTCAGCCGTCAGCACTGGCATATCTGAAAACCGGGCAAATGATGGGGGATCAAGGCACTCAGCGCCTCATAGGCGACACCCTTACCCCAGACCGCGGGGTGCAGGATGTATCCCAGTTCGGGTTTGGCCCAAATCCCTGCTTTGCCAATGCACAAACCGTCATGCTCAATGATGTATTCATCACTGTTTTTAGTGGGTGTCGCCATAAGCCAATCTAAAACAGACTGTGTTTCAACGATATCCGTATGCGGCGGACAGCTCCAGTAGCGCATCGCTTGCTGGTTAGTCATAATAACATGCAGACCCGGCAGATCAGACTGAATTGCGCGGCGCAGCAGTAACCGCTCGGTGCGGATCACACCGACAGCCGCGTCGCCTGACTGCCGCGCTCGCGATAAGGCGTGGTGTTGTAATGCGACCGGTAGCATTTGGAGAAATGCGAGGGTGAGGCGAAGCCGCAGGCGAGTGCCACGTTGATCACCGTCATATCTGTCTGCATCAGCAGGTTGCGCGCTTTTTGCAGGCGCAGTTCCATGTAATAGCGCTTGGGTGAGCGGTTGAGGTAGCGCCTAAAGAGCCGCTCCAATTGCCGCGTGGACATCGCCACTTCTTTGGCCAGGATTGAGGGGCTGATTGGTTCCTCGATGTTGTTTTCCATCATCTGGATCACTTGGCTCAGCTTGGGGTGACGCACGCCGATGCGGGTGGGAACGGACAGGCGTTGCGTGTCCTGGTCCGTTCGGATCGAGGAATAGATCAACTGATCCGCCACCGCATTGGCAAGACCTTCGCCATGGTCATCGGCAATGATCTTGAGCATCAGGTCGATAGAAGATGTACCGCCCGCCGTGGTGAGCCTGTTGCCGTCGATCACGAAAACGGATTTGGTCAGCTCCACCTCGTCAAACTCTTCAGCAAAACTATCCTGATTCTCCCAGTGGATCGTCGCGCGCTTGCCATCCAGCAACCCTGCCTTGGCCACCGTGTAAGCGGCGGTACAAAGCCCCCCACGGTCAATCCGCGCCGGGCCTCGCGTCGCACCCAGTTGAGCACTTTCTTGGTCGTCGCCGCCTGTACATCAATGCCGCCACAAATCAGCATCACATCATCGCGCCGCAACTCTTCAAGGTCGATATCGAGCTTAAACTCGGCCCCGGCAGAACACGCGACCATGTCACCGCCTTCACCGGCCAAAAGCCACTCATATTTGGTCTCACCCGCCATTCGGTTGGCGATCCGCAGACTTTCAAGTGCAGCCGAAAAGCACAGCAGCGTGAAATTATTAAGCAAAACAAAGACAAAGCGGCGGGGCTTGTCTGTCTCTGAGCGGCTTGCGGCGCTGGTGTTTTGCATCGCCCGACTCCGTTGGCACTGCACTAGAGCACGAGTTTCATGAAATCGTCGACCAATACAAGGGGATGCGGACGCAATTTGCGACATTTCTTGTCGAACTTATATGGTAGAGGCCTGCAGGATTGCTTATACAGCGCGCGCAATATGCCAAATGGCGGAGAGAACCGATGAGTGATTGGACTAAATCTGACTGGCGGTCGAAGCCCAGAATTCAGATGCCGGACTATACCGATGCAAACGCGCTGCGCGCTGTTGAATCGAAGTTGTCACAGTTTCCGCCGCTTGTTTTTGCCGGTGAAGCGCGCCGCCTGAAAAAGGCATTGGGTGCGGCATCACGCGGTGAGGCATTCCTATTGCAGGGTGGGGATTGTGCCGAGGCGTTTGATCAGTTCTCAGCTGATGCTATCCGCGACACGTTCAAGGTCATGCTGCAGATGGCCGTGGTGCTCACCTACGGGGCCAAGGTGCCGGTGATCAAGGTGGGCCGCATGGCCGGGCAGTTCGCCAAGCCGCGCTCCGCGCCGACCGAGACCGTGGGCGATGTGGAACTGCCAAGTTACCGCGGTGACATCATCAATGAACTGGCCTTCACGCCTGAGGCGCGGATTCCGGACCCGAATAAAATGCTGCAAGCCTACACACAGGCGGCGGGGACGTTGAACCTCTTGCGTGCGTTTTCAACGGGTGGTTTTGCCGACATCAACAACGTGCATCGCTGGACCTCTGAATTTGCCGATGGTCAGGCAGTCAAAAAGTACAAGGACTGGGCCGAGCGGATTTCCGATGCGCTTGATTTCATGGGCGCGGCAGGAATTGATGCCGATGAGGTGGAATCGCTTGCGTCCGTGGACTTCTACACATCGCATGAGGGGCTGCTTCTGGAATATGAGGAGGCCTTATGCCGCGAGGATTCCACGACACCGGGTGCGTGGCTGGCTGGGTCCGGGCACATGCTCTGGATCGGCGATCGCACACGACAGCCGGATGGCGCGCATGTGGATTTCCTGCGCGGTGTGCTCAATCCCATTGGAATGAAATGCGGCCCGACAATGGAAGAAGACGACCTGAAGCGCCTTCTCGCTACGCTGAACCCCGAGAATGAAGAGGGGCGTTTGACGCTTATCGCACGCTTTGGCGCGGGCAAGGTGGCCGAACATCTGCCGCGCCTGATCAAAACGGTTGAGGCGGAAGGTGCCAAGGTCACGTGGGTGTGCGATCCGATGCATGGCAACACGATCAAATCCTCAACCGGCTACAAGACACGGCCCTTTGAGTCGGTTCTGCGCGAGGTTCAGGACTTCTTTGGTGTGCACCGTGCCGAGGGCACCATTCCCGGCGGCGTGCATTTCGAGATGACCGGTCAGGACGTGACCGAATGCACCGGCGGGGTGCGTGCCGTGACTGAAGAGAACCTATCGGATCGCTATCATACGGCGTGTGACCCGCGCCTCAACGCATCACAGTCGCTGGAACTGGCGTTTCTGGTGGCGGAAGAGTTGCAAACACTGCGCAATGGTCAAAACGCGCAACGCGCGGTTTAATGAGACAGCCCAGTGACAGACTGACATTATTGACCTGCCATTTCGCTTGAGATGGCAGGGTATTCCATGATTTTTTCTGCAAGCGTGAACTTAGCGAACCAGGCGCAAATACGGACGTTCGCTTGGTAAAGGTGGCGCATCCGACCGGCAAGCCTCAGCGCTGAAATCAGCCTCTTCAGCAACATCAACAAACGGCGCGCTGACATCAGGTGTGATGGGGGTGATCGTGCATTCAGTGATGTTAAAACGGCGCGGGGTGTCCCCAATTGCACCCTGAGACACAAGACATCCCAAAGCGCGGGAAATATCGCCAAGGTCACTGCGAAGCGGCAAAAGCAACATGGTGCCAGACAACGAGCCAGGACGTTTGGAACTCAGCGCCAGACGTAGGGTCGCGGGGCGCTCAAACAGTTCGACAAGAGCATCTGCCAGCCGGTCGCGGTCTTCTGGCTCGATCAGGGACGACACGGGCATGCCGCGCACTTCCAGCCCCATCACATCGCATAGATGTGTGCCGGCAATGCGCATGCGCGCCATACCTGGTGCAATCTTTTCTGCGACAAACGCATTGCTCAACAGCGATTCGATTCCGCGGGGGTCAATTTCGGTGCGCAGCGGCACGTCGCCGTCGCGGCGCATGCTCGTCCAATAGGCTTCAAATTCCGACAACTCAGTTGCGCGGTAGGTCGAAACGGGTGCCTGCATCGCAACTATTTTCTCTGCATTGACAGCATCTTGTTGCGATCGTCCCTGGTCGTCTTTCATGGTATTCCCCACTCACTTAAATTCACACACCACCTGCTCAAAAACAGGCTTACACATCCCCCGAGATGCGAGTCACACATGTGATCTATAACACTTTGCCCAACTGCCGCCACTCTACACAATTCGAAAAGAATTTGTTCAAGATTCTTTGAGAATGGTTAACGCCTTGAAAGTCCAAGGGCTTGTGTCGGTGCTTGCCCTTATGGGGTGGAGTGGCTAGGACAAGACGGCGTAACAAGGAGACGCGGCTTGTGTTAAATTCGATGACCGGTTTTGCCTCCGGCAAGGGAACAGACGGGCACTATAGCTGGACCTGGGAGCTACGCGCCGTCAACGGCAAGGGGCTTGATCTTCGGTTGCGCGTGCCCGATTGGATCGAAGGTCTGGAAGCGGCATTGCGCGCGCGATTGGGCAAGGCACTGGACCGTGGCAACGTCTCTGTGGGGCTGCGAGTGACACAAGAAGACGGCGCCAGCGCCGCCACGCTCGACAGTCCATTTCTGGATCAAGTGCTGAATGCGATGTCCGAAATCGAGACACGTGCAATGGACAAGGGGCTCTCGCTGGCCCCGGCCAACGCGGCGGATGTTTTGGCGCTGCGGGGCGTGTTCGACACAAGTTCTGATGAGACCCAGGATACGAGCGCATTATCCAAAGCGCTGCTGGCAGATTTCGAAATGGTTTTGGCTGCATTCAAAGACATGCGCAGCACCGAGGGAGCTGCGCTGGAAGTTGTCCTGAATGAACGCGTGGATCAGATCGAAGGCCTCGTGGGTCAAGCCGCACATGCCGCAGAGCGACGCAAACCCGAAATTGAAGAGCATTTTCGGTCGGCCCTTGCGCGGGTGATGGACAATGCGGACGGCATGGACGAGACGCGTGTGGCGCAAGAATTGGCGACGCTTGCTGTGAAGGCGGACGTGACCGAAGAAATTGACCGCCTGCGGGCGCATGTGAAAGCGGCGCGTGATCTGATTTCCGGAGGAAGCCCGGTTGGCCGCAAGCTGGATTTCCTGTCGCAGGAGTTTAATCGAGAGGCCAATACGCTCTGTTCCAAGGCGCAGAACGCGGCGCTGACCTCGATCGGGCTGGAGTTGAAGACCGTGATCGACCAGATGCGCGAACAGGTGCAGAATGTGGAGTAAGGGTTTGCAGGCCGTGCGCTTGGGTATTTTTAACAAGAAAGAAGCTGGGGGACTGCCATGACAGCGCGGCGTGGGCTTCTGATCATTTTGTCCTCGCCCTCGGGTGCGGGTAAATCGACATTGTCACGGCGGCTTCGGGACTGGGATGAGACGATTTCCTTTTCGGTGTCGGCCACAACGCGCGCACCGCGCGACGGCGAAGTGGAGGGGCAGGACTATCATTTCCTCACCGAGACTCAGTTCAAGACGGATGTGGCACAGGCAAATATGTTGGAACACGCGCATGTGTTCGGGCATTTTTATGGCTCTCCCAAAGCCCCGGTTGAGGCGGCGATAGAGGCCGGGCGGGATGTGCTCTTTGACATTGACTGGCAAGGGGCGCAGCAGGTCCAGAACTCGGCTCTTGGTCCACATACACTCTCGATCTTTATTTTACCGCCTTCCATCAAAGAGTTGCACCGTCGTCTTGAAGCAAGGGGGCAGGACGCGCCGGACGTCATTGCAAGGCGGATGCAGAAAAGCTGGGATGAGATCAGCCATTGGGCGGAATATGATTACGTACTGGTCAACGATGATCTGGATGAGACAGAGGCGCGTCTGCGGTCGATTGTCAGTGCGGCGCGCCTTCGGCGCGTTCAGCAACCTGACCTCAATGCCCATGTGATGCGCCTTCACGCAGAATTTGAGGACCGGTTATGACGGTTTACGCGCTGGACAACATAGCGCCCGAACTTGGCCAGGACGTGTGGGTGGCACCGGATGCCAATGTGATCGGCAATGTCATTCTGGAAGAGGCCGTATCGATCTGGTTCGGCTGCACCTTGCGCGGTGACAATGAACCCATCCGCGTGGGCACAGGCAGCAATGTGCAGGAAAACGTTGTGATGCACACTGACCCGGGCTTTCCACTTGTCATAGGGCCGGGCTGTACCATAGGCCACAAGGCCATGTTGCATGGCTGTCAGCTTGGAGAAAATACGCTCATCGGGATGGGGGCCACCGTGCTCAACGGGGCCAGGATCGGCAAGAACTGCCTTATTGGGGCAGGGGCGTTGGTCACCGAAGGCAAGGACGTCCCAGATGGCAGCCTCGTCATGGGCGCTCCGGGCAAAGTCGTGCGCCAACTTGACGAGGCCGCGATTGCCGACATGACCCGTGCAGCCCGGCACTACCAAGCCAACGCCAAACGGTTTCGCGACGGCCTGAAGCCGGTCTGAAGCAGGCCGGCGATGACCGAAGGGCATATCAATACGCTTTTAGAAGCCATTCCGCTCCCTTCGGTTCTGATCGGTCGCGACGAACGCATTCAGGGGGCCAATGCGCGTGCCGTCGTTCTTTTGGGGCAGGGGATTCAGGGGCGGCATTTCATCACTGCAATCCGCCAGCCCGCCGTGCTCGATACGATCGAGGCGTGTTTCAACGATCACAATCCGCGCCAGTCGCGATACTTGTCCAGCCAAGATGCGCAGGATACCACGTTTCAGGTCACCTGTTCCGCCGTCGAAACCGACGAAGGCATCAGCGTTCTGTTATGTTTTGAGGATATAACACCGCTTGAACAGGTTGGTCAGATGCGCCGCGATTTTGTTGCCAATGTCAGCCATGAATTGCGCAGCCCTCTCACAGCGTTGTTGGGGTTCATCGAAACCTTGCAGGGCCCGGCGCGCAATGACCCGGCTGCGACTGATCGGTTCTTGAGCACGATGCAGAACGAGGCCAGCCGCATGGAGCGGTTGGTGCGGGATCTGCTGTCGCTCAGTCGGGTTGAGGCGCAGGAGCGTGTGCGGCCGACCAAACCGATCGATCTGGTTGCGATCCTGCGGACTGTCATACACGCCAATGCCCCGCTATTGAAGGATGCCGGTGTCACCTGCACGCTTGAAGTTGATATGGACAATCTGGAGCTTCCCGGTGACGCCGATCAATTGCAGCAGGTTTTTACCAACCTCATCGAAAATGCGGTGAAATACGGTGGATCAAACAATGCCATCCGCATGTCCATCCATGTTGAAGATGATCACCCCGCATTGCGTGGCCCATGCGCCATCGTCACGGTCGCAGATCAAGGCCCCGGCATTGACCCGGTGCATATTCCTCGCCTGACAGAGCGGTTTTATCGCATCGACAATCACCGCTCACGCGAGATGGGGGGCACCGGGCTTGGGCTGGCAATTGTAAAACATGTTGTGAGTCGCCATCGCGGACGCTTGAAGATTCAATCCGAGTCGGGTCAGGGCAGCCAGTTTCAGGTGATACTGCCTCGGGAACTCCCGCTTGACGCCAGTTAGATATCTATGTTTTTCAGAATATTATACAAATTAATTGGGTGTCACAAAACTGTTACGCAGATGTAACAAAAGCGTTGTGTGCGCTCTCTAAATACGGGGCCAGGGTCACCGGGGGGTGGCCATGATATCTGACATCAGGAGCATCATATGTCCTTTGTGAAACTGACTGCCTCTAGCCTGGCCATTGCGGCCGTTTCGGCCACCACAGCTGCCGCACGCGACAACGTGCAAGTCGCGGGTTCTTCAACTGTATTGCCTTATGCCTCTATCGTTGCTGAAGCATTTGGCGAAAACTTCGACTTTCCAACACCGGTTGTGGAATCGGGTGGCTCATCAGCTGGCCTGAAACGGTTCTGTGAGGGGGTCGGTGAAAACACAATCGACATCGCCAACGCCTCCCGCCAAATCCGCGAAAAAGAAATAAAAGCCTGTGCCGAAGCAGGCGTCACAGACATCATCGAAGTGCGCATCGGGTATGACGGTATCGTTTTTGCCAGCCAGAAATCCGGACCGGCCTTCACTGAATTCCAAGCCTCTGACTGGTTCAACGCCCTGAGTCCGATGATCGTCAAAGATGGCGCGCTGGTGGAAAACACAAACACCACATGGGCAGATGCCAACCCGGATTTGCCAGCCGTTGAAATCGCGGCGTTTATCCCGGGCACCAAGCACGGCACACGCGAAGTGTTTGAGGAAAAAGTGTTGGTTGAGGGCTGCAAGGCCACAGGCGCTTACGACCTTTATCTTGCGGCCGCCGAAGGCGAGGACGAGAAAGCCAAGAAGAAAGCTGCGAAAAGTGCCTGCTACGACGTGCGCACCGATGGTAAATCCGTGGACATCGACGGTGACTACACCGAAACGCTGGCCCGTATCGACAGCAACAGCGACGGCATCGGTGTCTTTGGCCTGGCGTTTTACGAGAACAACACCGACAAGCTGAAAGTGGCCACCATGGGCGGCATCGCGCCATCGACCGAAACCATTGCAAGCGGCGAATATCCTGTGTCGCGCCCGCTCTTCTTCTACGTCAAGAAAGCGCATATCGGCGTGATCCCGGGCTTGAAAGAGTTCGCAGAGTTTTTCGTGGCCGACGAAATTGCCGGCCCTGACGGACCTCTGGCACAGTACGGATTGGTCTCCGACCCAGAACTGGCCGACACGCAGGCAACTGTGAGCGACGAGCAAACTCTCGGCCAAGGCTCCTAAGCTGCTGACATCTCTTCAGAGGCGGCTTTTGGTCGCCTCTGACATTTGCCTTTTTAGGCCAATTAGAAATCCGGGACGGGGACCCCATGTCTGCTCTTTGGCTCGCTTCCATTGCTCTTCTCCTCGCGGGCTTAGGATTTGTTCTCGGACGATCCCGCGCTCTTGCAGATGCAGGCGGTGAATCCCGTGACCTGCATTCTCTTCCGGCATATTACGGCTGGAACGTCGCGCTGTCGTCGCTGGTCCCGGCACTTGGCCTTTTGATCCTTTGGATGCTGATCCAGCCGCTTTTTATCAATACATCTGTCTCATCGACCATCCCGGCCGAGCTCATTCCCGACAACAGCACGCGTGGTCTTGTGATGTCTGATGTGCGCCGTGTGGCCGAAGGCCTGGACCTGGCCGTTGCACAGGGCGCGATTGCCCAGGACGAGGCGCAGGGCCTGCGCACTGAATTCACAAATGTGCGTGAAAAGCTTGCTGAGGTGGGCGTCGCGCTTGGCTCTGATGTGACAGCACCTGTGTTGCGAGCCGCGCAGCAGTACAGAGAGATGACCGCATCCGGGAACCTCTTTCGCACCATTGCAGTTTTGGCTGTGGCTATCGCCGGGTTTGCCTTTGCCTTTTTCCAAACGAACAAGACCTACCGGGCGCGCAACGTGGTCGAGGCGGGCCTCAAAATCCTGCTGGTCTTGGCCGCGTCGATTGCCATTCTAACAACCGTTGGCATTGTTCTTTCGCTGATTTTCAACACGATTGAGTTCTTTCGTCTTTACCCTGCATCAGAGTTTTTCCTCTCGCTCACCTGGTCGCCCAGTTTTGGCGGCGGGTCCGAGCTTGGGATCATCCCGCTGCTCTGGGGAACGTTCTACATTTCGATCATTGCACTTGCAGTGGCCGTGCCCATCGGGCTTTTTGCCGCCGTATACCTCTCGGAATATGCCTCGCCCAAAATTCGCGCTTTTGCCAAGCCCCTGATCGAAGTGCTTGCGGGTATTCCCACAATTGTCTACGGGCTTTTCGCACTGTTGACCGTCGGGCCGCTTCTGGTGTCGGTCTTTGGTGACAATGGCGTTGGCATCATGCAGGCCGGCACGGCGGTGATGACGGCCGGGTTGGTTATGGGTATCATGCTTATCCCCTTTGTCAGTTCCCTCAGCGACGATATCATCAATGCAGTACCGCAGGCGATGCGCGATGGCTCGTATGGGCTGGGCGCGACGAAATCCGAGACCATCAAACAGGTGATCCTGCCAGCCGCCTTGCCGGGTATCGTGGGGGCTATCCTTTTGGCGGCAAGCCGCGCGATCGGGGAGACCATGATCGTAGTTCTGGGGGCAGGGGCGGCGGCTCGGCTGTCGATGAACCCGTTTGACGCCATGACCACAGTCACCGCCAAGATTGTCAGCCAGCTCACCGGCGACGCCGATTTTGCCAGTCCTGAGGCGCTCGTGGCCTTCGCGTTGGGCATGACTCTGTTCATCATCACGCTGGGGCTCAACGTTCTGGCACTCTACATCGTGCGCAAATACCGGGAGCAGTACGAATGACCGACGCAACCTTCACCGGCGGCGCTGGCAAGGCGCGAAAAAGCTCGCTGACGGAACTGGATGATCGCACCAAACGGCGCAACCGAGCCGAGGCGCGGTTCAAGGCCTACGGTATCGCCGCAATTTGTACCGGGTTGTTTTTTCTGGTCGTTCTGGTTGCGACGATCCTGTTCAACGGCGTCGGCGCCTTTCAGCAGACATTTGTGAATGTGCCTGTCTATCTGGACCCTGCGAAACTCGACAAAAACGGCACGCGTAACATCGAAGACATCAAGAAGGTATCGACCTTTGGGTATTCACCGCTGATCCAAACCGGCTTGCTAGAAGAAATTGAGAAAAACAACATCGACACGCCTTTGGAAAAACCAAAAGACATGAAGAACTTGTTATCAGCATCTGCGGCGGCGCAAGTGCGTGACTACGTGATCGCCAACCCGGATATGATCGGAGAGAAGGTCGAATTTCGGCTTTTGGCTTCGTCCCGTGTGGACGGGTATTTCAAGGGGCGCGTGACCCGTGACGCGGTAGCTGAGGACAAGAACATATCAGTTGAACAGCTGGACCTCACTGACGCCTTTCGCGAAGCCGGTGTGATCTCGAAATCCTTCAACATGTCCTTCATCACCGGTGCGGATGCCTCAGAAAGCAGACCAGAGTCCGCAGGCATTGGAGTGAGCATGCTTGGCTCGTTTTTCATGATGCTGGTTGTGCTCATCCTCAGCCTGCCAATTGGCGTTGCCGCATCGATCTATCTCGAAGAATTCGCGCCGCAGAACAGGTTTACGGACCTCATCGAAGTCAATATTTCCAACCTCGCCGCCGTGCCGTCGATTGTGTTTGGTATTCTGGGCCTCGCGGTCTTCATCCAGTTCATGCACCTGCCGCAATCGGCACCTTTGGTCGGTGGTCTGGTCCTCACGCTCATGACCCTGCCGACAATCATCATTTCCACACGTGCCTCTCTGAAATCTGTCCCGCCCTCAATCCGGGATGCGGCTCTAGGGGTGGGAGCCTCAAAGATGCAGTCTGTGTTTCATCACGTTCTGCCATTGGCCATGCCGGGCATCCTGACCGGGACAATCATTGGCCTCGCACAGGCCTTGGGGGAAACCGCACCGCTTTTGCTCATAGGCATGGTGGGCTATATCGCGACGAACTATCCCGACAGCGTGGCGTCAGGCTTTGTTGATCCAAACTCGGCCATTCCGGCGCAGATCTATCAATGGGCCACCCGCGCGGACCCGGCGTTTTATGAACGCGCCTGGGGTGGCATCATCGTCCTTCTGGTCTTTCTTTTGACCATGAACATCATCGCCATTCTGCTGCGCCGCAAATTTGAGCGCCGCTGGTAAATGCGGGCTTAAGGAGCTACGCCAATGTATGACACGCCAATTCTGGAGAAGAACGTGGACCAGAAAGAGATCAAATTCGCGGCCCGCGGGGTGCAGGTCTATTATGGCGACAACCACGCCATCAAGGATGTGGATGTCGATCTGGAAGACAAAACCGTCACCGCCTTCATTGGTCCGTCGGGTTGCGGCAAGTCGACTTTTCTACGTTGTCTCAACAGGATGAACGACACAATTGATGTGTGCCGGGTTGAAGGCGACATCCATCTCGACGGCGAAGATATCTATGACAAGCGTGTCGACCCCGTGCAATTGCGCGCCAAGGTGGGCATGGTGTTTCAAAAACCCAACCCGTTTCCCAAATCGATCTATGACAACGTTGCCTACGGCCCGCGTATTCATGGATTGGCCAGGAACAAGGCCGAGCTTGATGAGATAGTCGAAAAGTCGCTGCGTCGGGCGGCCATCTGGGACGAGGTGAAAGATCGCCTTGATGCGCCCGGCACCGGCCTCTCGGGGGGCAACAACAGCGGCTTTGCATCGCACGGGCCGTCGCGACGGAGCCTGAGGTTCTTTTGATGGATGAGCCATGCTCAGCCCTTGATCCGATTGCCACCGCGCAGGTTGAGGAACTGATCGACGAACTGCGCAAGAATTACTCAGTGGTCATTGTCACCCATTCTATGCAGCAGGCCGCGCGGGTGAGCCAGAAAACCGCATTTTTCCATCTGGGTAATCTGGTGGAGTTTGGCGAGACCAGCCATATCTTCACCAATCCCACAGATGAGCGCACCGAAAGTTACATCACAGGCCGGATAGGCTAGGAGCAGCAATGCAGGACGAACATATTTCCTCTGCCTTTGACCGCGACCTCGAAGCGGTACAGGCGATGATCATGAAGATGGGCGGAATGGTTGAAGAGGCCATCATGAATGCTGCCCTCTCGCTGGAAACCGGAGATGAAGAGCTGGCCGAACAGGTTCGTGCCGGGGACAAGGCGATTGACGCGCTCGAAGAGCAGATTGATCAGGAAACAGCGCGCATCATCGCGCTGCGCGCACCGACAGCTATCGATTTGCGCGTCATCCTGACGGTGATGAAAATCGCGTCCAATCTGGAACGCATCGGCGACTATGCCAAGAACATGGCCAAGCGGACCACGGTTCTGGCGCAAATGACGCCGATCAATGGGGCGGCGGCCTCACTCCGGCGGATGGCGCGGGAAACCGAACGCATGCTGCGTGATGCGCTTGATGCTTACATTCAGCGCGACGAAAAGCTGGCGCAGGAAGTGATCGCGCGCGATCATGATGTGGATCAGATGTACAACGCGCTCTTCCGCGAATTCCTGACCTTCATGATGGAGGATCCGCGCAACATCACGCCCTGCATGCATTTGCACTTTATTGCCAAGAACGTCGAGCGGATGGGCGATCATGTGACCAATATTGCGGAACAGGTGGTGTACCTGGTGACCGGCGCAGTCCCCGAAGAAAGTCGCCCCAAGAGCGACTACATAACGACGGACGCCGAAACCCCGTCTTAGACAGGGTAACACGGCGGAGGGCACAAGATGGCGACGCAACAACCCAGTGTTTTATTGGTCGAGGACGAGCCGGCTCAGCGCGAGGTGCTGGCCTATAACCTTGAGGCAGACGGGTTTGCCGTGACCTGTGCAGGCAACGGTGAAGAGGCCTTGATGCTTGTCGATGAGGCTACGCCTGATGTGATCCTGTTGGACTGGATGTTGCCCAACGTGTCCGGCATCGAAATCTGCCGTCGCCTCAAAACGCGCCCAGAGACGCGCAATGTGCCGATCATCATGATTTCGGCACGGTCCGAGGAAGTGGACAGGGTGCGGGGTCTTGAGACCGGCGCGGATGATTATGTGATCAAGCCCTATTCGGTGATCGAGCTGATGGCCCGGGTGCGCGCGCAGCTTCGGCGCACACGACCCTCGACCGTAGGGCAGAGGCTGGATTATGAAGATATCGTATTAGACTCCGAGACACACCGCGTTTCGCGCGCAGGCAAGGAACTGCGGCTTGGCCCCACAGAATTTCGCCTTCTGACGACCTTTATGGAAAAACCCGGCCGGGTGTGGAGTCGTGAGCAGCTTCTGGACCGTGTCTGGGGGCGGGATATCTACGTCGACACCCGCACTGTGGACGTCCATATCGGGCGCCTGCGCAAGGCGCTTTGCGCGCATGGAGGAGATGATCCCCTGCGCACAGTGCGTGGGGCAGGGTATAGTCTGGGGTGAGTGTCTGCTTTGCGGACTTAGCTGCAGTTCAGTCTTGGTACCTGCGATCCCACTTTTTCTGCCAAAATGAAATTTGGTACTGCACAAGATCATCCTGATCATCAGGTATGTAGAACTCGACTTCACAGGGCCGATCAGGAAATTGCCAAGCAAGTTTTGCACTGTAGATTTCTTGCAGTGTTTTCCCTAGCTTCAAGCAGTGATCGACTGTCGCTTCGACTTCATTGTCGCAATGAATATCAATCATATGAAGGTGATTGAGCACCCATTCTACACCCATTGGTGTCGAATTTTCTTGGTTTTCAAAAGCTTCAATTGTTTCCTTTGAGCTTCCCTCGACCAAAAGATAGTCCCCGACAACCTCAAATGTAGGCCAAAAAATCGTGGTATACCCGACTGCTAGGTCGATGTTGCCAAGGCAACTAACCCAGCCCATTAGGTCTATACCGGAACCATTGTTCCAACGCCCCAGTTCTGCTTGCATACTCTTGGGGATTTCAGATGGCATATTCAGTGTTCCAAACCTCGCCATAAGACAGCATGTATGTTTGCAGTTTGGTTTCCTAGTGTCAATTTACGCTCAAACCCGCCCTAGCGCCAAATCCTCTCCATACTCTCGTCCATTCGCCGAAACTGAGTTCAATCCCAGACAATCTGCCCTCTGTTGCTCAGCAAGCTGTCACGCTATATTTGATCAAATATCTGATTTCAGGAGCCTGCAATGAGTCTTGATGCCCCCAAACTGAAAGCCAAAGACAAACCTGATCTTGCCAGCTTCGACTGGGCGGATCCGTTTCTGTTAAACGCGCAACTCGAAGAAGACGAACGCCTCATTGCCGAAAGTGCGCGCAGCTTTGCGCAAGAGACGTTGCAGCCGCGTGTGACCGAGGCCTATGCGCAAGAGACGTCAGATCCCGGAATTTTCCGTGAGATGGGGCAAATGGGGCTTCTCGGCACGACCATTCCGGAAGAATATGGTGGCCTCGGTGCGGGCTATGTCGCCTATGGCGTCGTCGCACGCGAGATTGAGCGCGTGGATTCCGGTTATCGCTCGATGATGAGTGTGCAATCGTCGCTCGTGATGTACCCGATCTACGCTTACGGCACTGAAGAGCAGCGGCAGAAATATCTTCCGGGTCTGGCGTCGGGTGAATTGATAGGCTGTTTTGGTCTCACGGAGCCGGATGCAGGTTCCGACCCCGCAGGCATGAAAACGCGAGCAGAGAAGACCGCCAATGGCTATAAGCTTACGGGCTCAAAGATGTGGATTTCCAATTCACCGATTGCCGATGTATTTGTCATTTGGGCCAAGTCGGATGCGCATGAGGGCAAGATCCAGGGCTTTGTGCTTGAGAAAGGTATGACAGGTCTCAGCGCACCGAAGATTGCCGGGAAACAGAGCTTGCGTGCCTCCATTACGGGTGAAATTGTGATGGACGGTGTAGAGGTTGGCGAAGACGCACTTTTGCCTAATGTTCAAGGGCTTAAAGGGCCTTTTGGATGTCTCAACCGCGCAAGATACGGCATCGCCTGGGGTGTCATGGGCGCGGCTGAGTTCTGCTGGCACGCAGCAAGGCAATATGGCCTCGACCGCAAACAGTTCAACAAGCCACTGGCTCAGACACAACTCTTTCAAAAGAAACTCGCGGATATGCAGACCGAGATCACACTTGGCCTGCAGGCGGCGCTACGTGTGGGGCGGCTCATGGATGATGCCAATGCGGCCCCGGAAATGATTTCGCTTATCAAGCGCAACAATTGCGGCAAGGCGCTCGACATTGCGCGAATGGCGCGAGACATGCATGGCGGCAATGGGATTTCCGAGGAATTTCAGGTCATTCGTCACATGATGAACCTTGAAACGGTGAACACCTACGAGGGCACGCATGATGTGCATGCGTTGATCCTGGGTCGAGCGCAGACCGGGTTGCAGGCGTTTTTCTAAAAGAAAAAGTATTGCGCATATTCGCACAGGACCGCCTCAGATTTCGTCAATTGTGCTTTGGCATGCGGGTGTTAGATATCTGACATCCCATCCGGAGGCACTCATTTGGCTCACGTAGAAGCGCGATTTGTTGAAGGCAATCTGATGCGACATGTCTCAACCATGTCGCTCACCTCCAGCGTGGGCCTGATGGCCATTTTCGCGGTGGACCTCATAGATGTGCTCTTCATCTCCATGCTGGGGCAAGAGGCGCTGGCCGCCGCTGCGGGCTATGCCAGCGTGGTGATGTTCTTTGCCAGCGCTGTGAATATCGGATTGTCCGTTGCCGCTGGCGTTTTGGTGGCCAACTCTCTGGGCGGGGGCAAAGACCTCCCAGCGCGGGAACATGCGTTCAGCTCAAGCATGTTTGCCATTGCCTTTGGCATTCTGATCCCGCTGCTGTTGTTGCCCAATCTCGATTTTATCCTTGGTCTTCTGGGCGCATCAGATGACGTGACCGAGCGCGCCAAGGATTACCTTTGGATCATCCTGCCCACGACCTTCATGTCGGGCCTTGGCATGACCACAGTCGCCGTGCTGCGCGCCTATGGCGATGGTAAGCGCGCCATGTACCCTTCACTGATGGGGGCGTTGGTCAACGGCGTGCTGGATCCCATCCTGATCTTCTCGCTGTCCATGGGGCTTGAAGGCGCCGCCTGGGCCACGGTCTCGGCGCGGTTTGTGACGATGGTTGTGGCGATCTGGCCTGCGTTCCGGCTTTACAACGCCTTTGCGATCCCGCGCGTGCAGTGCTTCATGTACGACATACGCGAAGGCATGCAGATTGCGATGCCCGCCATCCTGGCTACGGTGGCAACTCCGGTCGGTGTGGCCATCGTGACGCGAGAAATGGCCAAGTATGGCACTGACGCCGTGGCCGGCATGGCCATCATCAACCGTATGATCCCCGTGGTGTTTTCCGTTGTACTTGCATTGTCGGGTTCCATCGGCCCGATCATGGGACAGAATTTCGGGGCAGGGCGGCTTGATCGGGTGCGTGAAACTTTTGTCGACGGAGTGATCTTTGCCGGGCTTTACGTTGTGGGTATCGCTGCGGCGCTCTTCATCTTCCGCACGCCGATTGCCGATCTTTTTGGCGCAGAGGGCATGACACGTGACCTGATCTTCCTCTTTTGCGGGCCGCTGGCGCTTGCAAGCTTCTTCAACGCGGTGATTTTCGTGGCCAATGCCTCTTTCAACAATCTTGGGCATCCCGGCTACTCAACCTGGGTCAACTGGGGGCGGCAAACCTTGGGCACTTTGCCTTTGGTTTTGCTGGGTGGCGCACTTTTCGGAGCACCCGGTGTGCTCATTGGTCAAGCCGTGGGTGGGGTTGTCTTTGCCGGAGTTGCAGCCTGGATCAGCCTTTGGATGATGACAGATCAGAAACACCCGATGAGGCAGTTGACCTGCCGGTTTCAGCTTCAACGCCGAATGCATGAAGTGTGCCTGCGGTGCAACCGGTAAAGACGGTCAAAGCAGGTGCCGCAGCAGGGTGAAGAGCTCCCTTTGTGACGAGATATCAAGCTTTCGATAAAGATTGCGGCGATGCACCTTTGAGGTTTCCTTTGATATCCCAAGCAACAGTGCAGCCGAGCCATTCGAGTGACCCTGCAGGACAAGTCCCGCGATTTGCGCTTCGCGCCGCGTGAGTTTCAGCCCCAATGTCTCTCGCACCTGTGTCAGAATGATTTGATCCAACGGAGGTGGCGCTGGATCAGGCACTTTGAGCCGCTTGCCGGTTTCAAACCGGCTGCCATGCGCGGTCAGAAGTTCCATTAACACGGGGCTGTAATGCATCAGGCATTGCAATTCGCGTCGACGGTAGGGGCCGGTGGTTTCCAGGCGGCTCAAGGACAAATGCGCGACTGACCCTGAGGGCAGTGGAGCCAGAAGGCCAACTTCCTCACAGATCCGCGTGCGGCGGTAATATTGCAGGTAGTACTCGCTTGAGAAAAACCGGTCTGGCGCGATGTCAGACAAGCGCGTTGTCAGACCTTTCGCGGGAATGTCCTTTAGCTGAAAGAATGGGTCCAGACGGTAAAACCCCTCGACATATTCATCAAGAACATCCAGCGGCAGCGACTTGGGTTTGATCCAGCTGTCCAAGACCTGGGGCACAGTGCCGGGGTCAAAGCGGAAGAGCAAAAACGTATCAAACTTCAGCCGCGCCTGTAGCAGCCGTTTGAAACATGTGAAAAAACGCCCCGTACCTGCCTGTGCCATCGCGTGGCGCAGGCGGATCACATCCGTCGGAGAAAGTGCTTCGGACAATATCACCCCTAAACTGAAAGAATTACGCAAAAAACTACCCCAAAAGGGGTATTTCTTACAATCACATTTAGCGCAATCATCCAGTATGCAGAGGCAGCAATTCCGGGACATGCCCTGCAGTGTCGGGGGACAGTCTTTGAAGATAGCGATCAGCGCCAGGAATCTGCGGAAGGTCTATCCGGGTCAACCGCCTGTCGAAGCTCTGGCCGGGGTTGATATCGACATTCAGGACAATGAATTCTTTACGCTTCTGGGGCCTTCGGGCTGTGGCAAAACTACGCTTCTGCGGCTGATTGCGGGGTTCGAAAACCCAACTTCGGGCAGTCTTGAGATGTTTGGGGATAGCATTCTTGATGCGCCGCCGCATAAACGCCCGATCAACACGGTTTTTCAAAGCTACGCGCTTTTCCCGCATATGACGGTGGCGCAGAATATCGGCTTTGGTCTGGAAATGTTGGGCAAGCCCAAGGCCGAGATCGCAGCAACCGTCGATGAAATGATGGCGCTGGTGAAGATGACCGAGATGGCGGATCGACAAACCAGCCAGATCTCTGGTGGTCAGCAACAGCGTGTGGCGCTCGCCCGCGCCCTTGCGCCCAAGCCCAAGGTCCTCTTGCTGGATGAGCCGCTGAGTGCTCTGGATTTCAAATTGCGTAAGGACATGCAGCTCGAGCTCAAGCGCCTGCAATCGGAAACCGGCATCACCTTTATTTTTGTCACGCATGATCAGGAAGAGGCGCTTACCATGTCCGACCGGATTGCGGTGATGGAGGCGGGCTCCATCCGGCAGATCGGTGGACCGCGGGACATTTATGATCACCCGGCTGAACGGTTTGTGGCGGATTTCATTGGGGACACCAATTTCCTTCCAGCCGAGATTGATGGGCGCGACGGAACCACGGCACGCGTCAAGCTGTCCTCAGGGCAGAAAACCACAGCGCGCATGCAAGAAGACACCACGCCCAGCGGCAAGGTTACTCTTGCAGTGCGGCCCGAACATGCGCGCCTCGTTGGCGAGGCCGAAGGGCTTTTGAAAGGCGCGCTGCGCGAGATTGTCTACTTCGGGACGGATACGCATTTCCACGTGGATATCGACGACGGCACGCGCTTTGTGCTGCGCCAACAAAACAGCCCCGACACTGAGGCCGGGCTCAGCCAGGGCGACCGTGTTGGGATCATCTTTGGCGACGGCGTCGCGCAGGTTTTGAGGGACTAAGGAATGGCGGCGCAGGCAACAACACAAGATCAAGCTGCCACGCGCCGCCGCTGGCTCTTGCTTGCCCCCGCGCTAACCATTCTGATCTTCGCTGCCAGTGGCCCGCTCTTGATCACATTGGTTTATTCCTTTCTCGCGCCGGGGGCGTTTGGCGGGGTGGAGTGGGAGTTTTCCACGGATGCCTGGTTCAACGTCATCCTGCAACGGGACATTTTTGATGATACGCTGGGCTGGTCGGATGCGCATCTGAGTATCTTCTGGCGGTCTGTGAAACTGTCGCTCATGACGACACTTGTGTGCCTGATCCTGGGCTTTCCCACGGCCTATTTCATCGCCACACGCCCCAAGTCACAGCGTGAGCTTTGGATGCTGCTCATCATCATTCCGTTCTGGACAAACCTTCTGATCCGGACCTTTGCCATTCTGGAACTCATCCGCAATGAGGGCACGGTGAACACGGTGCTGATCGGCTTGGGCGTCATAGATGAACCCATACAGATGCTGTTCACCGAATTCGCCATCATTATCGGCATGGTCTATGTCTATCTGCCGCTTATGGTCCTGCCGATCTACGCCTCGATGGAGCGGTTGAATTTCAGCCTCGTCGAAGCCGGGTATGACCTCTATGCGACACGGTTTCAGGTGCTGCGCCGCGTGATCCTGCCGCTGGTGAAGCCGGGCGTGATCGCAGGCTCGATCCTCGTCTTTGTGCCCTCTCTGGGCGCTTATGTGACGCCGCGCGTTATGGGTGGGGGCAATCAGCTGATGATCGGCAACCTCATTGAGCTTCAGTTTGGGCAGGGGCGCAATTGGCCTCTGGGTGCCGCTCTTTCCATCACGCTTCTGGCCATCGTGATGGTGGCGCTAATCATCTACGTCCGCGCCGTGGGCGACGAAGAGGTACGCCATGGCTAAGCGCGGCTTTGATATCCGTCGGCAGACCGGCTTTACCACCATCGCCATGGCGTGTTTCTTCATGCTTTACATGCCGATCATCCTATTGGTGGTCTATTCCTTCAATGCAGGCTCCTCGATTGCCATCTGGGAGGGGTTCTCCTGGCGCTGGTATGTCTCGGCCTGGGACAATGAACAGGTGCAGGAAGCCACGGTGCGCTCGCTCATCATCGCGGTCTGCGCGGCGGGGATTTCCACCACAGTCGCCGTGCTGGCCGCGCTGGCCACCACCCGCACGCGCAAGTTCAAAGGCCAATCCGTGGTCTTTGCCATGATCAACCAGCCGCTCATGGTGCCCGAGATTGTGACCGCCGTGGCGCTTTTGATCTTCTTTGCCATGATCAAGGTCGCCACCGGCTATACCGGGCTTCTCTACCTCATCATGGCGCATTCGGCGTTCTGTATCCCCTTTGCCTATCTGCCCATCCGCGCACGGCTTCAGGGCATGGACCTCAGCCTGGAACAAGCTGCTGCAGACCTTTACGCCACACCCTACCAAGTGTTCCGCCGCATCACCCTGCCACAGCTTTGGCCGGGTATTCTCGCCGGGGCGATGCTGGCCTTTGTCATTTCGCTCGATGACGTGGTCATCACAGAGTTTGTAAAATCCGCAGGCCAAGATACGCTGCCCACATATATGCTGGGCCAGCTGCGGCGCGTGGTGACACCCGAGATCAATGCAATCTCCACCGTGCTGTTGGCCATTTCGGTCGCGCTGGTCATCGCATTCACGATTTTGAGCAAGAGAAAGACCTGAATTAACTAGGGAGAAAGACAATGAAAAAGACACTGACGGCACTGGCTGTTCTATTGGCAAGCCCCGCGCTCGCGGAGGGACAGTTGAACCTATACAACTGGGGCAACTACACCAGCCCGGAGATGATCGAAAAGTTCGAGACCGAGACTGGAATCAAGGTCACGATCACTGACTACGACAGCAACGACACCGCTTTGGCTAAGATTAAAGCTGGAGGGCATGGCTTCGATATTGTTGTACCATCAGGCACTTACATCCCGATCTTCATCGAAGAGGGGCTTTTGATGGAATCAAAGCCCAACGAGATGGAGAATTTCAAGCACATGGATCCGCAATGGGTCGACGTGGAGTTTGATCCAGGTCGGAACTACACAGTGCCTTGGCAGTGGGGCACAGTAGGCGTCACGGTCAACACCGCGGTCTATGGCGGTGATATCAACACGGCGGCCGTGATTTTTGACCCACCAGAAGAGCTGAAGGGGAAAATCAACGTCGTGCCTGAAATGAACGACGTGCTGGGTCTTGCCATCAAATATGCCGGCGGTGAGCAATGCACGGAGGACAAGGAAGTCCTCAAGAAAGTGCGCGACATCCTGCAGGCGGCCAAACCGAACTGGCTGTCGATGGACTACGGCAATATCGAGAAATACGCCAAGAATGACCTCTCGGCGGGTGTAAACTGGAACGGGGCGTCTTTCCGCTCTCGCGAGCAAAACCCCGATGTGGCCTTTGGCTATCCACAAGAGGGCTTCCCGGTCTGGATGGACAACGCCGCAATTCTTGCTGATGCGCAAAATGTGGACGAGGCCAAGACCTTCCTGAACTTCATCATGGCTCCAGAAAATGCCGCCATGCTGTCGTCCTTTGCACGCTATGCCAATGGGATTGCAGGCTCCGAGGAATTTATGCCCGAGGACATGAAAACCGCACCTGAGGTGATCATCCCCGATGACCTCAAGGACGCCGCCTATGTGGCCAAGACCTGCTCACCAGAGGCGACAAAGCTTTACACGGCGATCTGGACAGAACTTCAGAAGTAAGTTCTGATTACATCAAGATGCGGCCCCTCTGTGACGCGGGGCCGCGCGCGTTTTGGGAGGAGCGTGCGATGGAACCTGATATCATTATCCACAACGGTCGCCTGATGACGTTTGACGACACCCAACCAGAGGCGGAGGCCTTGGCGATCAAGGATGGGTTGATCACCGAAGTGGGGCACGCCGCCGCAATGCTGGCGCGGGCTGGGGCAGAGACCAAGGTGATTGACGCAAAAGGCGGCACGGTACTTCCCGGTTTCATCGACAGCCACGTACATCTCTTTGGTGGTTCAGTCGAGCTGGACTGCCTGAGCCTTTACGGTGTCACTGGGATTGAAGAGATGAAGGCGCGCATTCTGCCCTATGCGGATGCCACGCCTGCGGGTGAAATGGTGTTCTGCGTGATGGCCGATTACAACATTCTAGGCACGGGCCACACCCTGACCCGGCAGGATCTCGATCAGATCCTCTCAGACCGTCCGTTGGCCATGTTCGCTCCTGATCACCATACGATCTGGGCCAATACGGCGGCGCTTGAGGCTGCTGGACTTTTGCAAGGCGGCGAGGTGGATGCGGGGTCCGAGATTGTCATGGGCGACGATGGGCTGGCCTCTGGCGAGTTGCTTGAACCCGGTGCCTACAGCCCGGTTCTGGCGCTCACACGCCACGGCGGACGTGAAATGCTGGGCCTGACAACAGGCAAGGATCCCAGGCCACCGGCTACGCCGGACCAGCGCAAAATGGACCGCGATGTGATTGCCCGTGGACTGGAGCATTGCACGGCGCAAGGAATCACCACACTGCACCTGATGGATGGCAATACCTATCAATGCGAGCTTCTAAATGAGCTGGAGCGCGAAGGACGTCTGCCAATTCGCTGCCACGTGCCCTTCCACATGAAAGGCACCGACCCGGTCGAGCGCCTGAGTTCCGAGGCTCCGGCCATGCGCGCGCGGTTTCAAAGCGACATGGTGCGGTGCAGCCATGTAAAAATGTTCATTGACGGCGTCATTGAGAGCGGCACGGCGCTGATGCTGCAACCTTATCCCGGTGAGATGGGGGCCGGGAACAACATGGGAGACGAGGTGTTTACACAAGAGCATTTCGTTGCCTGTTGTGTCGAGGCCGACAGGCTTGGCTTTCAAATCGCCGTTCATGCCATTGGCGATGCCGGTGTGCGCCGCACATTGGATGCCTATCAAGCGGCACGTGAGGCCAATGGTGACCGCGACAGTCGTCACAGGGTGGAACATCTGGAAGTTGTCCATCCCGATGATCTTCCCAGATTTTCCGAGATGGGCGTTGTCGCGTCCATTCAGCCCGGACATGCACCACGCGGTCATATCTTCCCGCCATCCGCCGTGGGTCAATACCTGCACCCACATCAGATCGCTGGCGCGTACCCGGTGCAGACCGTGCGCGAAACCGGCGCGCGCGTGGTGTTCTCAACAGACTGGCCGGTCATCCCGATTGACGTCATGCCCAACATCAAGGCCGCCATTGCGCCGCTCGACCTGGGCGAGGGATGGAGCGACGAGACCCAAAGCCTGACCGACACGCTTGCCAGCTACACGCGCGACAATGCCTGGGTGGAATTCAACGAAGAACGCAAGGGCATGCTGAAGGCCGGCATGATGGCCGATGTTGCGGTGATGAGCCACGATCTGACCAAGCTTGCACCCGCCGACATCACCCAGGCACAGGCCGTGGCAACCGTCTGCGACGGGGTTGTCACGTTTGAGAGCAATTAAGACTACGGTGAAAGGTAGTAGGTGCCTGAAGTAAACCCGCTCAGAATATCTGTTTATCGCACCCAAGGCACGGATCAGACAAGCACAGACCTGCCGTATCAGCGACAGTCCTCCGCTGGCACGTCTTTGCTCACAGCTTTAGGACGTACTCCGTCCCGAAAAAAGAGAGCGATCTGTCTAAGTTAAGAAAGATTTAGCTAATGTCAGAACAGGTTCTGCACACCGCGCGATGCGCTGGAAAGGTCCCGCCCGATGCCTTCCACTGTGCCACAGCCCGCAAGCGCCGCCATCAGCGCGAGAAGTGCGATCTTCTTCATTGTCCTTGCCTCATTCAGAAAGGTTGCCTGATTTTATTTTTCTTCTGCTTTGGACCACCACACTTCGGGGAGAAACCAAACACCGTCCCCATAGACCGGTAGTCGGTTCTTAGGATAGGTCAAGTCCGACAGATGGGCAATTCGGCCAATGGAATATTGGTGAATCGGAATGACATAGCGACCTGAAATCAACACTCGGTCAAGCGCGCGCACCGCCGCGACAAACTCTCCACGGCTTTCAGAGGCCAGCATCGCGTCAATCATCGCGTCTGCGGCGGGGGAGGTCATGCCCATCAGATTGCGGCTGCCCTCCACATTCGCGGTGTCACTGCCCCAATAAAACCGTTGTTCATTACCCGGGCTGAGCGACATGGAGCGGCGGAAAAAGGTCAGGTCAAAGTCAAAGCTGCGCTCGCGCTCGGCATATTGCGCGCTGTCGATGGTTTCCACGGTCAAGGTGATGCCCAGCCGTTCCAGCGCGCGCGCATAGATTTCCATGTAGGCCGTAGCCTGTTGCAAAAGCCCGTCCTGCCGTAGGAGCACGGTCAATTCCAGCGCGTCGCCATCCGCGTTTTGCAACTGACCGTCCTGCACGGTCCAGCCCGCCTCGGCCAAAAGATCTGCCGCCTTGCGAATATTCGCGCGGTTGCGCTTGGAGCCGTCGCTTTGGGGCAGGGTGTAGCCCTCTAGCGCGCTGGGCAGGAGATCATCCTTCAGGGGTTCCAGCAATGCGCGCACGCGTCCAACAGCGGGGCCTTCAAGCATGCCCAACTCAGACCCTGAGAAATACGAGGTGATCCGGGGCTGACGCCCGCCGGTCAGGGCGTCATTGATGAATTCGAAATTGAACGCATGAATGAGAGCCTCGCGCACCCGCCAGTCATCCAGCGGCGCGCGGCGGGTGTTCATCACGAACCCGGTCATGCCTGAGGGTTTGGAATGGGGAATTTCGCTCAGTGTGATCTCGCCGTTTTGCGCGGCCGGAAAATCATATTGCGTCGCCCATTTCTCGGCGTTCAGTTCACGCACAAAAGACACCGCCTTGGCTTTGAATGCCTCCTTGAGCACGGTGTCGTCACCGTAAAACTCAATCCGGATTTCATCGAAATTCGCAGTGCCCCGCCGCAGCGCCAAATCCGCCCCCCAATAATCCGGGTTGCGTTTTAGCGTGACATGCCGCCCGGCCTCGAAATCGGCGACCGCATAGGGAGCGCTGCCGATGGGCACGTCATTGATCGAGGCTTCGGCAAACTCCTTGCCCTCCCACTGCGCCTTTTTGAGAATCGGGCGCAGCCCGGCAATGAGCGCAAGCTCCCGATCATTGGTGTTAAATGTCAGCCGAACGGAGTTTGGACCAGTCGCTTCGATCTTGTCGACCTTTTGCAGGAAGCTGCGATATCGGCCATGTCCCTCGGCTCCTAGCGTCTCGTAGGACCAGATCACATCCTCGACCGTGACCGGGCTTCCATCCGAGAATCGCGCCTCCGGGCGCAGGGTAAACTCCACCCATTCGCGATTCGGGCCGGTTTCGACCGATTCGGCCAAAAGACCGTAAAGCGTGAACGGTTCGTCCCAGGAACGACCCATCAGGGATTCGTGCGTCAGAAATCTTAACTGCCAGGGCGGCGTGCCCTTTTGAACAAAGGGGTTCAGGCTGTCGAAGCTGCCCACGTTACCTGTGACCAGCCGTCCGCCTTTGGGCGCATCGGGGTTGGCATAAGGCAGGGATACGAAATCTGGGGGCAGGGCAGGATCGCCATACATAGCTATGCCATGCGATGGCTCGGCTTGTGCGGTGCCGCCAAGCGCGCAAAAAACGAAAAAACAAGCGATCAGACGCCTTGCGCGTGGGAAAAAATCTGGTGTCATATGGGCAACAATCCTGCTCAGCCCTTGTTTCTTTGGCTTTGAACGTAATTGCGCTTTTCCATGTTTTCAAACTTTTAGCTTGGATCAGAGAAATGAATTGCTTATAAAGAGGTTACTGCTCGATAGGTTTCTTGCCTGTATGAAACCTGCCTCAATAACTTAACGTCGGCTTCGTGCCGGCGTTTTTTTTGGGCAGCAGCCATTCCAAATCCAATTGCGTTTTTGTGAAGGCTTGACCGTTTCCTCTTTGCGCCATCTTGGTTAAGGCAAGTCAACCAAGATGAACACCGAGAGGATCGTCATGTCACTCAATATGTCCCTGAAAGGCAAAACCGCCGTGGTCACCGGATCCACCTCTGGCATCGGGCTTGGGATCGCCACGTCGCTGGCCGAAGCGGGTGCTCGGATCATCCTGAACGGTCGCGTCGCGCGAGATGCCTGTGAGGAATGCGCCGAAAAAATCCGGCAGGACACTGGCGCCGAGGTTGAATTTGTCGCCGCCGATATGGGCGATCCAGAGGCATGCCATGCGCTCATTGAGGCGGCTGGTGGCTGTGACATCCTTGTGAACAATGCCGGGGTCCAGCATGTGGCGGGCATCCCGGAGTTTCCGGTGGACAAATGGAACCTGATCCTGGCTGTCAATCTCAGCTCGGCCTTTCACACCACTGCAGCCGCTTTGCCGCATATGCGCAAACGCGGCTGGGGCAGGGTGATCAATATCGCCAGCGCCCATGGTCTGACAGCCAGCCCCTATAAGTCAGCCTATGTCGCGGCCAAGCACGGCATGGTTGGACTCACCAAAGTGACCGCGCTGGAGACCGCGGAAGAACCGATCACCTGCAACGCCGTGTGTCCCGGCTACGTGATGACGCCGCTGGTGGAAAAGCAGATCCCCGACACAATGGAGAAATACGGCATGGACCGCGAAACGGTGATCCGCGAAGTGATCCTGGAACGCCAGCCATCCAAACAGATGGCGTCTGTCGAGCAAATGGGCGGCACTGTTCTGTTTCTTTGCTCACCTGCAGCAGAACAGATAACCGGGACAACGATCAGCGTAGATGGCGGCTGGACGGCGCTTTGAGTGGACTGATAGACGGCAGCTTTGCGGACGAAGCTGACATTCTTGTCAACGAATTTCGATCCAGATATTGCGTCGTTTGAATCCTGTGGGAGGCAATAATGGGTATCTCAATCATCGTTGTCGGCTATTGGAAACATAAAGAAGGCGGCATGCCTACCGCGGAGGTGCTTGAACTATTCGGAAAACCGCAAGATGAAGGTCTTCAAGGCGTTCTCGCTTACGACAACCAGACCTATTGCGAGTTCTCCATAACTCAAGAAAACGACACCGCTACAGTAATTTCAATTGATAGACCATACGCTCACCAATCGCTTTATGAATTACTTTTTGAATTGCTGGAGCGTGGTCCATACATGCTTTTTTCACCTGAAGGAGAAATCACTCCAGTGGTCGCGCGTGCGGACATGATTGAACACTTGCCCCAAAGTGTCATCGAAGCATTTGGAAGGCCGGTAATCGTACCAGATGGCGCAAGCTTGTCATCTACGCTGTTTGGGTGACGCTAAGGGCTCAAAGCGGACCGCTCGCCTCAAAACCCAACCGATCTTCGGCTTACCCCTGGCCGTCTGTCTCCGCCCCGTTCTGGCCATTCTGTCCCGGATAGACCAGACCAGCGGAGATCACGAGTTTGGCGGCATCCTCGATCGACATGTCCAGTTCAATGACGTCTTCTTTGGGGAAGAAGAGCAGAAAACCCGAGGTCGGGTTTGGCGTGGTGGGGACAAACACACTGACCATGGCACCGCTCGTCTCGGCCTTCGCGAGGATTTCGCCCTTGGTGTCGGTCGAGATAAAGCCGATGGCCCAGATGCCTTTGCGCGGGTACTGGATCAGGCAGGCCTTTTCGAAACTGCGCTCGGATTGCTGAAACACCGTCTCGGCGATCTGCTTGACGCCTGAGTAGATCGAGCGCACCACCGGCATGCGGTCCACCAGAGTTTCGGCATAGGCAATGAGCGATTTGCCGATCAGCCCTTTGGCAATCCAGCCCACAAAGATTGTGAAGAGTAGAAAGACGATGACACCCACGCCACGGATGTTGATCTTGACCCAGCCTTCATCATCGGGGCGCGTATTGCCCAGGAACCAGCGGTTGACCAGATTTTCCGGCTGATAGGCCTCTGGTACAAATGGCAGGACGAACCCGTCCACCCAGCCGATCAGCGACCAGATCAGCCACACCGTCAGACCGACCGGCGCAATCACGATGATGCCGGTTAGAAAACTCGCGCGCAGACCACCAAAACGACTATGCTTCTTGGGGTGCGGTGGTTCTTCGTCAAACGGGGTATTCATGTTGTCCCAGCCCAGTCACAGACCTGCGAAACCTAAGCGCTTTGATCTGGCCTCACAATGCAGATTGTTGCGATTCAAGCGCTTGAGGTCTGATTTTTCAAAGAAATGGCAATTTTTCCGGCAAGTCGTGCGTTGTTTTCAATTAGCGCGATATTGGCGGCAAGCGTGCGGCCTTTCGTCAGCTCGTTCAGCCGGGCAAGAAGGTAAGGCGTGACAGCCTTGCCCGCTATACCTTGTGCCTCTGCCTCAGCGGTGGCTTGTGTGACGAGCGGTTCAAGCTCTGTGTGCGAGATCGACGCGGTCTTTGGCAACGGATTGGCGATGAGTTGCCCGCCAGGCAACCCAAGAACGCCCCGCATCACATGCGCCTTGGCAATCGCATCGGCACTGTCCATGCGCAGCGGCGCCCTCAAATCAGATGCGGCTGACCAAAAGGTGGGCAGGGCGTCTTGCCCATAGGCAATCACCGGCACCCCAAGTGTTTCCAGAACTTCCAGCGTTTTGGGCAAATCCAGAATGGCCTTGGCACCGGCGCAAACCACGGTCACGGGCGTCTGCGCCAGTTCCTGAAGATCAGCCGAGACATCAAAGCTGTCTTCTGCGCCGCGATGGACACCCCCAATACCCCCGTGGCAAAGACCTGAATACCGGCCAGACGTGCTGCGATCATCGTGGCGGCCACGGTGGTTGAGCCATTGCCTCCTCTCGCGAGGCAAACGGCCAAATCCGCACGGCTCAGCTTGACCACGTCATCGGCCCGCGCCAATGCCTCCAACTCTTCTTCCGTCAGGCCGATATGCAATCCGCCAGCAATCACCGCGATCGTCGCCGGAATGGCCCCTTCTTCGCGCACGGCATCCTGCACGCGCCACACGGTTTCGAGGTTCTGCGGAAAGGGCATGCCATGGGTAATGATCGCGCTTTCGAGCGCCACAATGGGTGCGCCGCGTGCCTGTGCGTCGCTCACTTCGGGGGAATAGATCAGGGGCAGGGTGGCCATTTAACGGTGATGCCGGTGAGCACAACGTTTTGCAATGGTTTTGCTGGACGCAGGGTCAAAAGCTGTCACATTGGGGTCAGGAGGCGCGTTGCGTTGAAGTTTGTTCCGATCATCACCTCGCTGTTATTGACTGCTCAGGCCGCCTTGGGCTGCGACGCCGATCTTGATCCTATCGATCACGCGTTGCGCAGCGACGCCCCGCTAACCCTCGAGCGCGCCACGTGCCAGCAAAGCCTGGAGCTTTCAGGAACCATCAAAGATACATGCTACTGGACCTACGACTATCGCGCTCCCGAAGCGGAAGTGGCATTCGCGCGATGGTCCGACGCGTTGTTGTCCTGTTTCGGAGCGAACCATGCGCAGCTGCGTGACCAACAGGTCAACCATCCCGACAGCTACACCTTGCACCGCTTTGACGCGGGAACGGCGCAAATCTCACTCTCGCTGAAAGACAAGGCTGGCTTGAGCCAAACGCTGGTGTTCATTCAGATCACCCCAAAGTCTTGACGCCATACTGAGAGGGGTTGCGCCGCTTTCAAACCCGCTATATACGCGCGCCATTAATCCGCAGGTATGGGCGGGCTGATGGGGGAGACATCCCCATAGGTCCACCGGTTGAAGCACCCGCTTCTCATCCCGTACCGAGGCGTAAACCGGAAAGGATACGACCATGGCTCTTCCAGAGTTCTCCATGCGTCAGCTGCTTGAAGCTGGCGTGCACTTCGGCCACCAGACGCAGCGTTGGAACCCCCGCATGGGCGAGTTCATCTATGGCGCGCGCAACGGCATTCACATCATGGACCTGACGCAAACCGTCCCGATGCTGGACGCGGCGCTGAACGCCATCCGTGAAACCGTCGCCAAAGGCGGCCGCATTCTCTTTGTCGGCACCAAGCGTCAGGCCGCTGCCCCAATTGCCGATGCGGCCGAAAAATGTGCGCAGTATTACATGAACCACCGCTGGCTTGGTGGCACATTGACAAACTGGCAAACCGTCAGCCAGTCGATCAAGCGTTTGAATGAGATTGACGAGATCATGGCGTCGGGACCCGAAGGTCTGACGAAAAAAGAACGTCTGGGTCTGGAACGTGACCAGGGAAAACTGCAGGCCTCGCTGGGCGGGATCCGCGAAATGGGTGGCACGCCAGACCTGCTTTTCGTCATCGACGTCAAGAAAGAGGCGCTGGCTGTGGCCGAAGCCAATAAGCTGGGCATTCCGGTCGTGGCGGTGGTGGACACCAACTGTTCACCAGATGGTGTGGATTACCTTATCCCAGGCAACGACGACGCGGCGCGCGCCATTGCGCTTTACTGTGACCTGGCGGCGCGTGCAGCCCTTGATGGCATGTCCGCACAGATGGGGGCCGCAGGCGTTGATCTGGGCGCGATGGAAGAAGCCCCGATGGAAGAGGCGGTTGCCGAGGCCGCTCCGGCTGAAGCCGCTGCCGAAGAGGTAAAGGCGGAAGACGCGAAGGCAGAAGAGGCCCCCGCCGAGGATGCGGACAGCAAAGAAGCCCCGGCTGAAAGCTAAACCGTTACCGACATGACATATGGGGCAGGGGGGACCTGCCTCTGACACTCTGAAAGATGTGAGGAGAGCCAAAATGGCGATCACTGCTGCAATGGTAAAAGAACTGCGCGATTCCACGGGCGCAGGCATGATGGACGCGAAAAAAGCGCTGACAGAAAACAACGGTGACATGGAAGCGGCCGTTGACTGGCTGCGCACCAAAGGCTTGGCAAAGGCAGCCAAGAAATCAGGGCGTACGGCTGCTGAGGGTCTTGTGGCCGTTCTGGTCGAAGGCGGCAAAGGCGTTGCAGTTGAAGTAAACTCTGAGACCGACTTCGTTGCCAAGAATGCTGACTTCCAAGCCATGGTCGCAGGCATTGCAAAGATTGCCCTGACCGCAGCGGATTATGAGGCGCTACTTGCATCTGACATGGGCGGTAAAACCGTTCAGGACGTGGTAACAGAAAAAATCGCCACGATTGGCGAGAACATGTCTATCCGCCGCATGGCATCCATCGAAGGCCAGATCGTTGTGTCTTACGTGCACAATGCGGTCGTAGACGGCATGGGCAAAATCGGTGTTCTGGTTGCGATGACCGGCGGAGATGAGGCGTTTGGCAAGCAGGTTGCGATGCATATCGCCGCGACCAACCCTGCGGCTCTGAACGAAGAGCAGCTGGATCAAGCGATCGTTGACAAGGAACGTCAAGTTCAGATCGACATCGCGCGCGAGTCCGGCAAGCCTGAAGAGGTGATCGAGAAGATGATCATCGGTCGTATGAAGAAATTCATGGCCGAGGTCACGCTTGTGAACCAGTCCTTTGTGATCAACCCTGATCTGACTGTCGGGGCCGCCGCCAAAGAAGCAGGGGCCGAGATCACTGGCTTCGTCCGCATGGAAGTCGGCGAAGGCATCGAGAAGAAAGAAGAAAACTTTGCCGAAGAAGTCGCCAAGGCGGCTCAAGGCTAGGCAAAGGCAAAACATCGGACCGAGGGGCCAGCCCCTCGGGCTACACTTTATGCGAGGGGCCAGCCTCTCGCGCTCCCCGGGATACTTTCGGCAAGAAGAAAGAAACCGTCTTTTCTTTTTGCCATAAATATCCTGGGGGTTTGGGGGCAAAGCCCCCATTTTCATGTCAAGGGAGGGGTGTGAGACATGCAAAAAACAGTTGTGAATAGCTGGAACGAATGGGACCCACTCAAGCACGTCATCGTAGGGCGTGCGGATGATTGCCACATCCCCCCCGAAGAACCCGCACTTGATGCCAAAGTGCCCGAAGACAGCGACATGCGCGGCCAATGGGGCAGGCGGCCGCAAGAGACGATTGACCGGGCCAATGAGCTTTTGGACAATTTCGCAGCACTGCTTGAATCGCGTGGTGTGCGCGTGGACCGGCCCACGCCAATTGACCATAGCCTACCCGCCACAACCCCGGATTTCCACACCGACAGCCAGTTTGGCTGTATGCCGCCGCGCGATGTGCTGCTGACCGTGGGCAGCGAGATCCTTGAAGCGACGATGTCCTATCGCTGCCGATGGTTTGAATATCTCAACTACCGTCCGCTGTTGCAGCAGTACTTCAATGAAGACCCCAATTTCCGCCATGAATGCGCCCCCAAGCCGCGCCTGACAGATGCGGATTACCATCCCGACTACCTCAGCGAGAAAATCGGCGTGGAAAAGCGCCTGAAATGGACGGCAGAGAAATTCTTTGTCACCACCGAAGAAGAACCGCTCTTTGACGCTGCCGATGTGCTGCGCTTTGGGCGCGACCTGGTGGTGCAACATGGGTTCACCACCAACCTTAAAGGCATCGAATGGATCCGGCGGCACTTTCCGGATCATCGCGTGCATGCGGTGAATTTCCCGGGCGACCCATATCCCATTCACATCGACGCCACCTTTACGCCGCTGCGCCCCGGGCTTATTCTCAACAACCCGCAACGCCGCTTGCCCGAGGATCAACGCGAGATGTTTGAGAAAAACGACTGGCAGATCGTGGATGCTGCGCAACCCGCCCATAATGCACCGCCACCGCTGTGCTATTCGTCCACTTGGCTCAGCATGAATGTGCTTGTGCTGGATCCCAAAACGGTCTGTGTCGAGAAATCCGAAGTCTATCAGGCCGAGCAAATGGACAAGCTTGGAATGGAGGTGGTTGAGGTTGAACTGCGCGATGCCTATGCCTTTGGCGGCGGTTTGCATTGCTGCACGGCGGATGTGTATCGTGAAGGAACCTGTGAGGACTTCTTCCCCAATCTGAGCTAACGTGAAAACGGTGCCGCCCGCAGGAAGGGACGGCACCGTGATACACACACGATCCGCCGACATGGGGAAGGGCGGCGGTACTGGATTAAAATGACCGACAGCTCGAAAAATAGAACTGCCGGCCAAACTCCGGAAGAACCGGCGGACCGGGGTGCCCTGTAATGGCAGGGGTTTCCGACCCGATTGTTCCAAGGCTCAAAGCCACCACTCACGGAACATCTCTATAATGCTACGTTCTGCGGCATCATGGAAGTAGGGGATTCCTTACCCTACGTTAAAAGAGCGTTAATTTAGCGAAATCATGTGTCTAAAACAAACATTTGATTTTGAAATGCCGCCTTCAGAACCGCCTGAGCCGTGGTTTCAACGCTCAGCGACTCACGTGCGAGGCGTAAATGTTTTTCAACCGTGGCTGGCGTCAATTCCATCAGAATTGCAATATCCTGGATGGTTTTGCCGTCACCGACCCAGCCCAGAACCTCTTTTTGCCGCTTGGTCAGAGTACGTCCAGGCGCGGTATAGGGCAGGGTGAGGATCCGCAAATGCACCAGGCTGTTGAGCAGGATGATATCTTCGCCATGCTCATCCCAGACGGCGTCGGCATCTTCCTGTGTCAGATCGGCGCGCACCGTGAGTGCCATTGCGCCCTTGGTCCGCGGCGAGACCGATTTGAAACTGATCGAGTATCCCGCAGTCACATTCATAGAGCGGTTAAAGGCGATGACTTTTCTTTCTTCTGCCGTGAGCGTCTGTGTGGTGAGCATGTCAGCCAAGACTGACCACGAACACGCACCTTCATTGTCTAAAGCCCAACGCACCATGGGACCGTGGAAATAGTGACCGTCCTTGATAAAGGTATCCAGGTAGTCTGTTTCATGATTGCTTAGCAGAACAAAGTCTTCAGGATCGCCAAGCGACGTCGCGGTACGATAGCGTGTATAGCCATAGATTAACCGATCGAACCCGTATTCCGCCATGCGCGAGGTATGCATATCCCACAGCTCTTCGATGCTAGGAGCGTTCAGTAAGGCATTGAGTTCGCTAGTTAAAATCATTTTTTTGATTTGAGGTGCTGCGCCATGGCTTCGAGGGCCAGAACATATCCATGCGCACCAAACCCGCAGATCACGCCAAGCGCCACCTTGGCAATGTAGGATGTGTGACGAAATTCTTCACGGGCATGGATGTTCGACAGATGCAACTCGATGGTTGGAATTTCGACGCTGGACACTGCATCCATCAGAGCGACAGATGTGTGCGTGTAGGCACCGGCATTCAGAATGATGCCATCCTGCGTGCCGCGCGCTGCATGGATCAGATCAACCATCGCACCTTCGACGTTGTTCTGCTCAAACGTGACCGACACGCCAATCGTCTTGGCGGTGTCGTGACACATGGCCTCAATATCGGCCAACGTCGTGCTGCCGTAGATCTCAGGCTGTCGCGTGCCAAGCAGGTTGAGGTTCGGACCATTGAGAACCAGAATGGAAGTCATTGAAGGCGCATCCTTTTTCATGAGGTTTAAACTGTGATGCAGAGGATTGTCGAGTGATAGACCTGTCTGAGGTGGATTATGCGATGAGATGTGTGGCAGGGCGCTACGGGCAATCCACATTGCGCAGATCAAGATTGCGCCTTAAACGATTGGTTTTAAAGCGTTAGGTAGTTTCGTTTGCATAGTTTATTATTAACATAATACTGATTATGCGTATTACTTATGAGCCGATATGACGCGTAGTTCAAAGGATTTCCAACTCAGCCGCTTTCAAACGTCACCACCCCATCACACACGGTCGCTATGGCCTGCGCGTCTGTGATGTTCTCTGGTGCCAGCTTTGTCAGGTCGTGGCTCATCACCGCGACATCCGCCATCATGCCAGCCTTGAGTTTGCCCTTGCGTTCTTCGTTGAGCTCCACCCAGGCATTGTCCCGCGTGTAGCTGGCAAGGGTGTCGGTCAGGCTTTGCGTTTCGTCGCGCCATCCCTCGCTCAGATCCACATGACGACAATCGGGATGACCGGCCAGTCGGTTGAGAACACCACGCGCGCGTCCCCTGCCCGGCCGCTTTGCTCACTCACCTATCTGCGTCTTCAACCTTGCGTTCTCCTCTCGCAACGCGGCCAATTCCTGTTGGAACGGTGCCAGGATGGGTTGCAGCTCTTCCATCGTGAGCCGCACAGGCAAATGCTGTGGGCAGTTCCAGTCAAAGCCTTCCACCTTAATGACCACGGCCCGTTCAGGTCGCGCCTTGTAGCTTTCATTATGTAGCTTGGCGATCAGGTTGGGATCATCCGACAGGTTGGCACGCCCGAGGATCTTGACCCGCGCGCTGTTGGGGTAATCCACAAGAATCATGGCAATCCGGTCATCTCCGCTCAGGTTGCCGGTGCTGATATACTGCCGGTTGCCGCGAAAATCGGCATAGGCCAGCGTCTGGTCATCCAGCACCTTGAGAAACCCGCGCGGCCCGCCGCGAAACTGCACATAAGGCCAGCCGGTTTCGCTGACTGTGGCCTGATAGAAGCCGTCGCGCATGGCGATAAACTCCGTCTCGCGCGGCCCAAGCCGGTTGTCCTGCGGGGCATCCGGCTCCAAAACCCGCTCGTACATGCGCGCGGAGCCCTGCTCTTGCTGCATTTTCTTCACGGTATCCGTGAATGCCAGTTCGGCGAAGGCTTTGGCCATTTTGCAATCCTCTATCTACTGATAGGTTGAGATATGGGATTGTACGCAGAAAACCCAAATCACGACGTGGCGACAAATATTACAGCCCGGCGAACTGAGCCTTTTGCTTGTCGTTCCATCTAACGGTCAGGGTATACCCATCTTCACCCTGCTCTTCCTCTTCCACCAAACCCTTCTCAAAAAGCCAAGCGCGCTGACGGCCAGCTTCAAAACCCAACTGCAAGGTCTCTTCCTGCGTTTTGCCCGCCAATGCCGCGACAATCGCATCCGAAAGCGCCTGCATCCCCTCGCCTGTCACAGCAGAGAGCAGTTGCACGTTCTCATGACGGGCCGCGCGGTTGTCGACAACCTGACGCGTGTCGGCATCGAGCAGGTCGATCTTGTTCCAGACCTCAATCTGAGGCGTGGTCTTCGCCACGCCCAGACTGTCAAGGATCTCGGTCACATCCCGCGCCTGCTCCTCGCTCTCAGGATGCGAGATATCACGCACGTGGCAAATGAGATCGGCGGCTGTGACTTCTTCCAGCGTGGCGCGAAAAGATGCAACCAGCTCGGTAGGCAAGTCACTGATAAATCCAACGGTATCGGACAGGATAACCTCCGGCCCGCCGCCCGGCAGGTTGATCTTGCGCATGGTGGGATCGAGCGTGGCAAAGAGCATGTCCTTGGCCATGACCTCAGCCCCGGTGAGATGGTTGAATAAGGTAGACTTCCCGGCGTTGGTGTAGCCCACAAGGGCCACAATCGGGAACGGCACCTTGGCGCGTGCCTCTCGGTGCAGGCTTCGGGTTTTGACGACCTTTTCGAGCTGGCGGCGCAGGCGCACAAGTTGTTCATCAATCGCCCGGCGGTCCGCCTCAATCTGCGTCTCACCAGGACCGCCAACAAAGCCTAGCCCGCCACGCTGCCTCTCAAGATGGGTCCAGGCGCGCACCAGCCGCGTGCGTTGATAGCTGAGTGCTGCCATTTCGACCTGGAGCACACCCTCACGGGTCGCAGCCCGGTCGCTGAAAATCTCAAGGATCAGCCCGGTGCGATCGAGCAACTTAACCCCCAACGCCTTTTCCAGGTTGCGTTGCTGCACTGGCGTCACCGGTCCGTCGATCAGGACCAGTTCAAGCTCTTCTGCTTCGGCAAGCGCCTTGAGCTCGGTGACTTTGCCCTTGCCAAAGAGCATCCCCGGATGCGGCCGTGTAAGGCGCACAACACTGCCGCCGCGCACGTCAATGCCCGGCAGAGCATGCGCCAGCGACACAGCTTCTTCCAGCGCACGCGACGGATCACGGCCCTTGTCTTGGTTCGGAATGTCAGGATGCAGCACCCAGGCTCGGGTGTCTGCGCCATCAGACGGCATCAAGTTTCGTCGTCACCATCATAAAGGTTCACGGGTTGAGATGGCATAATGGTGGACACAGCGTGTTTATACACAAGCTGCGACTGCCCATCTCGGCGCAGCAGAATGCAGAAATTGTCAAACCAGGTGATAACGCCCTGAAGCTTCACGCCGTTGATCAGGAAGACCGTGACCGGAATTTTGGTCTTTCTTACCTGGTTCAGGAATGCATCCTGTAAATTTTGTCGATCTGTCGCCATCGTTAAAAAAGCCTTTGTTATTGCGGACATCCTTGCTGGATGCCTCCTCTCCCTCGGGCGGAGTATGGAGTGGGTGGTTCTGAGTTTCCACCCCAAAAATCAATTCCTTGCCATGCGGCACCCATGCCGGATGTCAATCGCGCCACAATCCGGGGTTGAAAAGCGCGATGATGGCCAGGGTCTCCATACGCCCGACAACCATGGCGGCCGAGAAAACCAGTTTCGCGGCGGTACTCATTTCGATGAGTGCGATGGGCGTGTCCGCGGCGGCTTGTGTCAGTGGACCAGCCGTGGCCAGAGCGGCAATTGTCAGGACAAGCGCGCTCTCCAGATCCTGACCAAGCGCGGCCATGACCATGGTCACGATGGCGAGGCTCAGGGCAAAGAGCATAAAGAAAATCCATGCGATAAATGCCCCGCGCTTGCGAATACGGCGACTGAAAGAGCTGACCCGCCCAACTGAAGACGGATGAATGAGTCGCTCCATCTCGCGTTGACCATTGAGGTAGAGCGCATAGACGCGCAAGAGCTTCACCCCACCCGCCGTGGTCGCTACTCCACCACCCAAGATGGCCAAACCCAGCAGAACAAGGCCCGGCGTGCCAAGGCCCGACCAGTCTCTTGCCGTGGTCCATGACGCGCTTTCAAACCCAGTGGTCGACAAGAAAGACAGCACAGTGAACATGCCGCCCCAAAGGGCGTTGATTGCGTCGGAAAAGCTTTCGACTTCATCCACTTCAAATGCGGCAAGCCAGTGGCGCGAGAACAGCAAGAGCGGCACGCCAATGACCAAGGCCATACCGATCCGGAACTCAGGGTCTTTCAGAAGACTAGCGCGTGTGGTGTTCATCGTGTCAGTGGAAAAAGTCAGGCGCGACAGAGCAAAAAGCATGAAAAGAAAGATGACCGCTTCTCCGGCAAAGCCAGATGTCGCCTGGTCAACCCCACCTACGGACGAGATGCCACTGGTGGACATGGTCGACATGGCATGCACCGCTGCAGTCATTGGGGCATCCCCGCTGATGAGAAGCATCACCCAAAGCGCGCCGGTCAAACCCAGATAGATCGGCGCCAGCTCTTTGGTCACCTGCGCCAATCGACGGGCCGAGCTGGCGCGTTCAAACCGGGCCGTGCGCAGATCGCTCTGCCCTGGTTCACTCGACACGGTGATTTCAAATCCACCCAGATACATCGAGGCCAGCACGGCCGAGGCCGACACCCAGATCAGCAACCCGCCGAGCCAGCCCACAATCCCACGCCACAAATGCAGGCTATCAACAAGGCGTTCCGGACGGTCAAAGAGCGTGGCTCCTGTGGTCGTCAGGCTAGAAACCATTTCTACATAGGCGTTGAGAAAACTGGTGGTTTCCAATCCCTCATAAAACGGCAAGGCCAGAAACAGCGGCAGGATCGTGTAGGCCAGAAACAGCGAGGCAAGGTTTTCGATGTCCGAGTTATCGGGCCGTTTGCGCCCGGACATGGCCATGGCGACGGTCAGGACGAGCACCAGGCCAAGCACACTGGAATAAAAGAACGCCTGCGCCACCGAGTGATCTTCGATTACCAGTGCGTGCAGTGCCGGAATCAACATCGCCAGACAGGACAATCCCGTCAGAACTAGGATCAAAGGGTAACTGAGCAGGCGTGCTGTCATGACCGGTACGCGTCAGAAGAAGTCAATCGAGACCTGAAGCAGTTTCTCAACCTCTGCCACATCATCGGCCATGGCAAAGATCACCACCGAGTCGCCCGCCTCAATGCGCATACTGCCCTCAGGTTTGAGCGTTTCGCCATTGCGCAAAATGCCCCCTACGAGCACGCCTTCGGGAAAGTCGATGTCTCGAATGGCTGAGCCTGCTATGGTTGACGTCGACAGAACTTCGGCTTCAATTACTTCTGCCTCGGCATCGCCCACCGAATAAACGGCGCGCACGCGACCATGGCGGATATGGCGTAAAATCGAGCTCACGGTTGTGGCGCGCGGGTTGATGTAGGCGTCAATGCCCAAGGGCTCCATCATCGGAATAAGCGTCGGGTCGTTGATCAGAGCAATCGAATAGGGACAGCCCTCTGCCTTGGCGCGCACGGCGGCCAGCATGTTGGTCTTGTCGTCATCCGTAACCGCCAGAACCGCATCAGCACGGGTGATGCCAGCCTCTTCCAGTAGCTGCGCGTCAAGGCCATCTCCATTCAGCACAATCGTGCGTTCCAGCGCATCAGCCGCACGTTCGGCACATTTGCGTTCGCGCTCGATGACTTTGACGCGGGTGCTTTTACCTCGCTTTTCGAGGGTTTCTGCGACAGCCAAACCAATATTGCCACCGCCAATGATCACCAAACGCTCTTGTTTGCGCTGCGTCTTGCCAAAGATTTCCAATGTACGTGGGATATCCTCGACATGGGCAAAAACATACGCATCGTCACCGGCAAAAATCTGGTCGCCCGCCTCAGGCGCAAAAAGCCGCCCTTCCCTGCGGATGGCCAAAACCACGGCGCGCAGCGTCGAAAACAGGTCGGACAGCTGCCGCAAGGGCGTGTTGATGATCGGGCAATCCTCGCCCACGCGCAGGCCCACGAGTTGGGCCGAGCCGTCGAGGAAAGTCTCAGTGTCGAATGCCGCTGGCGCCGCCATGCGCTGCAATGCGGCCTCAGCCACTTCACGCTCGGGGCTGATCACCACGTCAATGGGCATATGATCCCGGCGATAGAGATCAGAATAAATCGCGTCGAGATAGGATTGAGAGCGCAGCCGCGCGATCTTGCGGTTGATCGAAAAAACCGAATGCGCCACCTGACATGTCACCATGTTGACCTCGTCAGAATAGGTCGCGGCAATGATCATGTCGGCGTCCCGCGCGCCTGCGCGGTCCAACACATCGGGATAACTGGCAAACCCGGTTATCCCTTGCACATCAAGGGTTTCCGTTGCGCGGTGCACCAGGTCGGGGTTGTTGTCAACGACGGTCACGTCGTTCTTTTCCCCCGAAAGATGCCGCGCAATCTGCCAGCCCACCTGGCCGGCACCGCAGATGATGACCTTCATGGCACATGCCTCACAGTCGCCCCGGACCCGTTGCATGACAGATGGGTGCAGACGGGTCAATTGCTTTGTCGTCCGCCTTTGTATGGGGTAGTTTGAAGGTATGAAACGGTGTCACAGTCTGCTTTTACTGGCATCTGCGGTTTTTCTCGCCGGATGCTTCCCCTTGAGCCTTTACTACAAGGAGGGCGTCGAGGTCACTCGCGTAGACAGCGATTTGACCCGTTGCGGGGTTTTTGCTCTCAGAGAGGTGCCAAAAGACATTCGCAGGCGTTATATTCCACCGGTTTATGACTATCGCCGGTATTGCAACAGCTCGGGCTATTGTACAGTTCAACGTGTCCTGATCCGGCCTGGCAGGTGGGAAAGTTATGACGCCAATGAGGGACTTCGATCCACGGTACAGGCGCAATGCATGGCAGACCGCGGCTACGAAAAGGTGCGTGTCAAAGCATGCAGCCCGTCTGTCATCGAACAGACAAAGATCACGTCGACACGCGTGTTGCCACCCCTCGCGGCAAATTCCTGCGCGATCCGCATCAAGGGCGGCAAGTATCAGATCGTGACGCCTTAGATCGGCTTAAGGCTCTGCAGGCTCAGGCTCTTCTTCAGTTTGCTTAGCCCCTTTGGCTCCTGTGACCACACCCAGCGACTTCAGTTTACGGTGCAACGCGCTGCGTTCCATCCCGACGAATTCCGCCGTGCGGCTGATATTGCCGCCAAAACGGCTGATTTGTGTCATAAGGTATTCACGCTCAAAGGCCTCACGCGCCTCGCGCAACGGTAAGGTGGCGATGGTACCTGACAAAACCACGCGCCCATCCTCCGCCGGACCTTCGCTTTCACCAGGGATTTCTCGCGCCTCAATGTCACCCGTGGCTTCACCAAGGATCAAAATGCGCTCCACTACGTTGCGCAGCTGGCGAATGTTGCCCGGCCAGCTCATGGTTTGCAAAAGCGCCGAGGCCTCGCTGCTTAACTCCCGAAGTGGCAGGCCCTGCTCGCGGCTCAGCGCTTCGATGAAGTAGGCCGCCAGGTCCGGCACATCCTCGCGCCGATCTTCCAGACTTGGCACGTCAATCGGCACCACATTGAGACGATGATAAAGCTCGCGGCGGAACCGGTCCGCCTCAATCTCGGCCTCAAGATTGCGGTTGGTTGAGGAAATCACCCGCAAATCCACCTGCACCTTGTCGCTGCCCCCAACCCTCAGGAATGTTTGATCCACCAGAACACGCAGGATTTTTGACTGAGTTCCCAATGGCATATCCGCCACTTCGTCAAAATAGATCACACCGCCATTGGCCTCTTCCAAAAGGCCAGGCGCTGTGCCCCCTTCTTCGCTTTCGCGTCCAAAAAGCACTTCCTCCATGCGGTCCGGTTCAATCGAAGCGCATCCCACGCAAACAAACGGCCCGTCGGCACGATTTGAATTGGCATGGATATAACGCGCAGCCAGTTCCTTTCCACTGCCCGCGGGACCTGTCAGCATCACGCGCCCATTGGACTTGGTCACCTTGTCGAGTTGGCTGATCAACGTCCGGAACGCGGGGCTCTCGCCCAGCATTTCGGCCGGTCCGCTGCTTTGCTGTTTGAGCGCAAGGTTCTCACGACGCAGACGGCTGGTTTCCATGCTACGCCGGATCACGACCATCAGCTGATCAATGTTGAAGGGCTTTTCAATGAAATCATACGCGCCTTGTTTGATCGCGGCGACGGCAATCTCGATATTGCCGTGCCCCGAGATGATCACCACCGGCACTTCCGGGTAGTCGCGCTTGATGCATTTCAGGATGTCGATTCCATCCATGTTGCTGTCTTTCAGCCAGATGTCGAGGATCATCAGCCCGGGTCGTTCTTCGGCCACGGCAGCCATGGCTTCGTCCGAATTTCCAGCCAATCGCGTGGTAAACCCTTCATCTTTCAGAATATCGGAGATGAGTTCGCGGATGTCGCGCTCGTCGTCCACAATCAGAATATCGCTCATATCAACCTCATACCGCTTGTTTTTCGTCTACTTGGGTTTCGGAATGCTCGGACAGGGGCAAATGGATAACTGCCATCGCCCCGATCCGCGCATCAGGTGTGAACGGCAGCGCATCCTCAAGGGTCAGCGTACCGCCGTGTTCTTCGATAATTTTCTTCACAATGGGCAGGCCCAGACCCGTGCCCTTTTCGCGCGTTGTCACATACGGCTCAAAGAGGCGCGAACGGTCTTCTGGCAAGCCGATGCCATTGTCGGCAATCCGAATGACCGCCGTGCCGCCCTCAATGGCACTCGACACACGGATCATCGCCGTGTGACCATCCTTACCTTCTTTTTCATAAAGGCTTTCAATGGCTTCTCCGGCGTTCTTGATCAGGTTTGTCAGTGCCTGATTGATCATTGTTGCGTCAATCTCGGCCCAGAGATCATCGTCATCGAAGTTCGTTTCGAAGGTCACATCAGGCTGACCGCTTTCCTGCAAAAGCACGGCTTCTCGCAGGAGCTTTGAAATGCTCTCTGTCTTGGTCTCCGGCTCGGGCATGCGGGCGAATTTGGAAAACTCGTCCACAATCCGGCGCAGATCATTGGTTTGCCGGATCACCACATCGGTCAGCTGCTCCAGATCACTGGCCTGATCCTCCTCAAGCACACGGGTGAATTTACGTTTGATGCGCTCGGCTGAGAGCTGAATAGGCGTCAGCGGGTTCTTGATCTCATGCGCGATCCGCCGCGCCACGTCACCCCAGGCGGCCATGCGCTGGGCTGTGACAAGGTCGGTCACATCATCAAAGGCGACCACATAGCCCTCGCGCCGCCCATCCTCGTTGCGTCGTGTGGACATGCGCACAAGAAGGTTCTCCATGCGCTTGCCACGGCTGACCTTGATTTCTTCCTGCACAAAGCCGGTATTTGAGGATTTCAGTTTTTCGAAAAGGTCAAAAAACTCAGGCACCGCCACGGATAGTGCAAGAGATTGCTGATCTTCTGTCCAGTCCAATAGCCGTTCTGCCGCGCGGTTTACAAAGGCCACGCGCCCTTTTGTATCAAGGCCCACAACCCCCGAAGAAACCGATCCCAGAACCGAGTCAAAAAGCCTGCGACGGCGCTCGATCTGTTCGGTGTTGGCCAGAAGTGTTTCGCGCTGTTGTTTGAGCTGGCGAGTCATCTGGTTGAAATAGGTCGACAGCTGACCAATCTCGTCGCTGCCCGCCTCTTCGCGGACTTGCACGTCCAGGTCACCCTCCCCAACGCGCTGCGCCGCGCCCGTGAGGCGGCCCACAGGGCGTGACAGACGTTCAGCGAACCACATGCCCAGCCACACAGCGGCCAGGATCAGGATAACCGCAAACCCGAGATACAACAGGCCAAACTCAAAGAGCACGCGATCCCGTTCATTTTCACGTTGCTGGTAGAATCGCGCGGTTTCCTTGGTGTCATCCAGTAGGCTCAGGATATCGCCATCCACATTGCGGCTGACATAGAGATAGCGGTCCGGAATGTCCTCCAGCGGCATGAGGGCGCGAAACTCGTTGTTGTCCCAATCCTGAATAACCAGAATACCATCTTCAATGGCCTGCTCGATCTGTTCTCGGTCGGGTTGTTCATAATCAAAAAGATACGACCGTTCGCCGCGCGCGCGAATTTCCCCCAGACCGTCAATGACAAAGGCCTCCCGCAACCCGCGCTGAATTTCGCGCTGTCCGCGCGACAGCACCTGCCGGATGTCGCCATCGTCAATGAACAAGGCCGCACGTTTCGTGGCCACGATGAGCGACGCCAGAGCACGCGCATCTGTCTCAAGGTCGCGGCGGTGCTCATCCTCGTAGGCTTGTGCTGCCGCAACTGAATTGTCGACCACGCCGCCCACACGATCCGAAAACCACGCTTCCAGCCCCATATTCACCGAAAGAGTGGCAAAAACGGCCACAGTGATCGTCGGCAAGAGCGCCATCAGCGCGAAGACACCCGTCAGGCGCAGATGAAGTTGCGAACCTGCGGACCGTCTGCGGCGCGCGGCGATCATTTGGGCCACCCGTTGCAGGACAAGTGCGGCAACCATGATCACATAGACAAGATCGGCCAGCAGAACGAGGCGCAGAATGTTGGAAGATGACCCCTGATCCAGTGGACCCATTACAAGATAGGTCACCAGCGCCAGTATAGGCCCCAAAACCACCAAACCAAAGGTCGCAACCGTGCGAACCTTTTGCAGCCGACGCAGTCGGCCGATGTGATCCCAAGACAATCTGCGTGTCTCTAATGCCACGCACAGCCCCCATCAGATTGTGGCGCTTAGTTACTGCTCGGCCACATATAGAATAAAACCGCGGGGTGCCCCCGATCGGCCACAGTGATGTTGCACTTTTACATCAACTTGCGGCGGCGTGTCACGTGAATATCGAGATCGGTGATTTTCTTACGCAATGTATTGCGGTTAATGCCAAGCAGATCGGCGCATTTGGCCTGATTTCCACCCGTCGCATCGAGGGCAATTTCAATCAGCGGCATTTCCATTTCGCGCAAGATTCGCCCGTAGAGACCGGGTGGCGGAAGCACATTGCCGTGCAGGTCGAAGTACCGCCGCAAGTGACGCCCAATGGATTCCGACAGGTTATCCCCTGCCCCACGCCCCATGATCGGAGCGGCCTCGGGCTGGTTGCCGAGCACGGTTTCCACCTCACTGCGGCTGATCTCATCCGCGCGAGCCGTCAGCCCGAGACGCTGCACCGCATTCTCCAACTGCCGCACATTGCCCGGCCAGCTATAGGCGCGCATCAGTTCCATCGCGTCTTCCGAGAGTTTCCGCGCCGGTTGGCCATCACGTTCAGCACGCGTCAGGAAATGCATCGCCAGAAGCGGTATGTCATCCACACGGGCGCGCAGGCTGGGCACCTCGACCACAGCACCGCTCAGGCGGTAATACAGATCTTCCCGCAGCGCACCGGCCTCAAGACGATCCGCAAGGCGCCCCAAACTCGTGGCCATGAATCGTGGCAGATGATCCCCCGGCGCGTCCATCATGCGCACAACACGCGCCTGGGCATCCATGTCCAGATCACCCACACCATCCAGCACAATTGTGCCGCCCTTGGCGCGGGCCATCACCCGGCTGGGCCCTTCCAGATCGGCCAGATCAGAGGGCATGACGGTCACAAAGGGCAAGGTGCGCCGATCCGAGAAGTCATGGATCGCCCGAGCAATAAGTGTCTTGCCCGTACCGGATTCCCCTGTAATCAACACCGGAAGCTCCGTGTTCATCAACCGAGCCACAACCCGGTAGAGCCCCTGCATCGCCGCTGTACGGCCCACCAGAGGCAAGTCATCGGGCCGGTCATCCCCCGGCCCATCGCCGCGCACGCGGGTTCCATTGGCCTCCAGCGCCCGTGCCGTGCGCTTCATCAGGTCCGGCAAATCGAAAGGTTTGGGCAGATAATCAAACGCCGCCGCCTCTTCGGCCTGAATGGCGGTCATGATGGTGTTTTGCGCCGAGATTACAATCACCGGCAGGCCCGGACGGTCCTGTGCGATCTTCGGCAGCATCTCAAGCCCATTGCCGTCCGGCATCATCACGTCGGTGATCACCGCATCGCCCTTGCCTTCATCCACCCATCGCATCAGCGTGGTCAGCGACGACGTGGCATGCACGCGGCATCCCGCGCGTGTGAGGGCTTGGGTCAAGACGGTGCGGATCGTGCGGTCATCATCTGCGACCAGGACAGTGCCATCCATCAGGTATCCTCCGTTTGGGGTTCTGCTCGTGGCAGAGAAATGCGAAATACAGTGCGCCCGGGCACCGAGCTGACTGAGATCCACCCGTCGTGATCGGAAATGATCTTGGCCGCCAACGCGAGGCCAAGCCCGGTGCCATTTTCACGGCCCGATACGAAGGGTTCAAAGAGATCGTTGCAGATGTCCGGCGGAAGGCCGGGTCCATCGTCGATCACCTCAATCTGCAGCGGCAGAGACTTTCCACTGCCCCCGCCACGCCGGACGCGCAGGGACTGTTCATAGTAGCTGTGCAAGGTGATGGTGCCGCCCGCCTGACCCGCCGCTTCCGTGGCGTTCTTGAGAAGGTTCTGGATCACCTGCAACAATTGATCGGAATCCCCCTGCGCCATGGGCAACGAGGGGTCGTAATCTTCCAGAATGGTCATGTTGGCGGCAAAACCCACCAGAGCAGAGCGGCGCGCGCGGTCCAGCACATCATGCAGATTAACTGGTCCAAGCTGCGGCGCGCTGACATTACCGAATTGTTCCACCTGCTCCAGCAGCGCCACGATGCGGCGGGCTTCGCTGACGATGAGGTCGGTCAGTTCCAGATCTTCCTGGCTGAGGTTCATCGACAAAAGCTGCGCCGCACCGGTGATGCCAGCCAGCGGGTTCTTGATTTCATGCGCAAGCATTTCGGCCATGCCGATGGCGGATTTGGCAGCGGATTTGACCGATTGGCTCTGCGTTACCCGGCCTGCCAGCTCACGGGGCGAAATCAGCAGGATCATCTCGCTCGTATCCGACGCCAGAGGTGCGATTTGCAGATTGCATTGAAGCGGCGCGCGATCCCCCGTGCCGACATCAACATCATTGACAAAGAGCGGTGCATTCTTGGCTCTTGCGCGTTCCAGCGCCTCCTCGATGGGGGCGTCCACGGCCAACCTGTCCCACACGGGCTGGCCCTTGATGGCCTTCGACGAGGTCATCAGAAACCCCTCGGCGGCTGGGTTGATATCGACGATGCGGTCTGTCTCATCAAGGATGAGCGCAGGCACCGGCAAAGCGGCCCAGATACGACTATCAACCTCGGTCATGCCGCCACCATTCGATCAGCAGACAGCGCCTCGGGCAACAGGGCGATCACCTCTTCCGGCGCACGGCTGGTCAGGATTTGGCGGCGCACCGCTTGGCTGGTGCCCGCATAGTCCATGTACCACCCAAGATGTTTGCGCGCGACGCGCACGCCCAGTGTCGTGCCATAAAACGCCAGCATGTCTTCGTAATGGGACCGGACAAGATCAATGAACGCTGCACCCTTGGGGATGTTTGGGGCTTGTGTGCCAAAAAGATCTGCCGCGATCTGCGCCAAAAGCCAGGGGCGCCCTTGCGCGCCACGGCCAATCATCACGCCATCCGCGCCGGACTGCTCAAGGGCCGTACGCGCGGTTGCACTGCCGACAATATCGCCATTGGCCACAACCGGGATGTTCACGGCGTCTTTCACCACCCGAATAGCCGCCCAGTTTGCCGCGCCTTTGTAGAACTGACATCGGGTGCGGCCATGAATGGTGATCATCTGAATACCTGCCGCTTCTGCGCGTTGGGCAAGCTGAGCTGCGTTGAGAAGCGCATCATCCCAGCCCAGCCTGGTTTTGAGCGTCACAGGCACCTCCACCGCCGCAACAACGGCCTCGATGAGCGACAGCGCCAGATCAAGGTCTTTCAGCAACGCCGACCCGCAAGCCCCCGCGCCGCTGGCGCTTGTCACTTTTTTAGCAGGACACCCCATGTTGATGTCGATGATCTGCGCGCCGTTGTCCTGCACCAGCCTGGCCGCCTCGGAAATCCAATACGGATCGCGCCCGGCCAGCTGCACGGCGGTGTTGGCCCGGTCAAACCCAAGCTCCGCCTTTTCCCGCACGCCCGGTTTGGCCTGCACCATCTCTTGACTTGCGATCATTTCACTGACCACCAGTCCGGCACCAAAGGACGACACCAGATTGCGAAATGGCAGATCAGTGATCCCGGCCAGCGGAGCCAGCAAAACAGGCGGAGTCAGAGTTGTATCATTGAGACGCAGCATATGTGCCTAAACCTTGTTCACAGGCCGAAACCCTAGGGGGTGGTCAGTTGAGTATCAACGAGCACGCGCCCAAATAATTAGCGCAAAATTGATATTGCCTAAAAAATAAGCAAATCTGCCGAAACGGGACACATTGCCCAGGGTGTGCTGTAGGCGGACAGAGGTGCCTATCTGCGCGGTCTTGCTATTGCGCCAAGGTTTCTTGCGGCGTAATCAACCTTCATGACGATTGCAGCGATCATTGTTGCCGCTGGGCGCGGCGCGCGAGCTGGTGGGGACAGCCCCAAACAATGGCAGATTCTGGCAGGCCGCCGGGTGATTGACTGGACGTTGGACGCTTTCGCGAAAGTGGACGAGATATCGCGCATTCAGATGGTGCTGCATCCCAAGGACATGGATCAGGTTGAAAGCAGCGCAAAACTCAATCTGGTTGCCGGGGGCAAAACGCGCGCCGGGTCGGTTCTGAATGGCCTGGAAAGCCTTGTGGATAGCGACGTGAAACACGTGCTTATCCATGATGCCGCGCGATGTTGCATCACGCCTGAATTGATCCGGTCGGTCATCGCTGCGCTGGACAATCCCGATGGCGCCGGAGCCGCCCTCGCCCTGCCGGTCACGGACGCGCTTTGGCAGGGGGACGCAGACCTTGTCGACGGGGCCAGGTCGCGCGAAGGTCTCTATCGCGCGCAGACACCCCAAGCCTTTCCTTTTGAGCCAATCCTTGCGGCCCATCGCGCCGCAGATACCGGAGCCGCCGATGACGTCGAAGTGGCACGCGCGGCAGGCATCAATGTCAGGATCGTGCCCGGCGCGGAAACCAACCTGAAGATCACGACACCAGATGATTTCGCCCGCGCGGAACAAATTTTGCGAGGACCAACCGTGCAAACGCCCTTGGATATCCGAACCGGCACCGGCTTTGACGTACATCGCTTTGGTCCCGGTGATCACGTGATGCTCTGCGGCGTCGATATCCCGCATGATCGCGGGTTGCAGGGGCATTCCGATGCAGATGTGGCACTGCATACGGTGACAGATGCGCTCTACGGCGCTCTGGCCGAAGGCGATATCGGGCGGCATTTTCCGCCCTCTGATCCGCAATGGAAAGGCGCTGAAAGCCATATTTTCCTGCGTCATGCGGTCGATCTGGCAGCGGAAAAAGGCTTTCGCATCACCAATGTCGATCTGACGCTGATTTGCGAGCAGCCCAAAATTGGCCCCCAAGCCCCAGCCATGATCACGCGGCTTGCCGAAATCATGGAACTTGATGTAGGCCGAGTGTCAGTCAAGGCCACGACCTCTGAACGGCTTGGCTTCACCGGGCGCGAAGAAGGCATTGCCGCACAGGCCGTTGTCACCGTGATGTCGCCATGAGGTGGAGCCATCTGATTGCGACGGCTTTTTGCGTCGGGCATCTGCGCCCGGCCTCGGGCACCTGGGGGTCTTTTGCGGCTTTACCTGGCGGTTGGCTTCTTCATGTTCTGGGTGGGCCGGTGCTGTTGGTGGCGGCAACCCTTCTTGCATTTGCTTTAGGATGGTGGGCCACCGCATTGGAAACAAAAGGAAAAGAGGATCACGACCCGTCCGAGATCGTGATTGACGAAGTGGTCGGGCAATGGATTGCTATACTGCCCTTGTCCATCGGCGCGACACATGCAGGTGCTGCGATCACAGCACTTTGGCCGGGCTGGATCGCCGCATTCATTCTCTTCCGGTTTTTTGACATCACCAAGCTTGGCCCCATTGGCTGGGCTGACCGTCGCAACGACGCGCTTGGGGTGATGCTGGATGATGTGATTGCCGGGGTGTTCGCGGCCATTGGTGTGCTCGCCCTGGCGTGGGCGACGCATGGAGGGGCGTCATGAGTCTGGCCGAACAGGTGCTCGACGCAGCACGCGCGCAAGGCATCATGATCGCCACCGCGGAATCCTGCACCGGCGGCATGGTTGCGGCGGCGCTGACAGATATAGCTGGATCGTCAGATGTGCTTGAACGTGGCTTTGTAACTTATTCAAACCAAGCGAAAATTGATATGTTGGGCGTTTCGCTCGGCACGTTAGAAGCGCATGGTGCCGTGTCAGAGCCCGTGGCTATCGAAATGTCCGAAGGCGCAGTAAAAAACGCGGCTGCGGACCTGGCTGTGTCCATCACCGGCATTGCGGGGCCCGGCGGCTCTGAGCACAAACCAGAAGGCCGCGTGTGCTTTGCCGTTGCGATGTCTGGCCGGGCGACACATGTCGAAACAGTCGAGTTCGGTGCGCAGGGCCGTGCCAAAGTACGTGCGGCAGCGCGAGACCACGCTCTGAGGCTGCTGTACCAGGCGCTGTCCTAACTAAGCGCAAATTTAAGGCGCATCCTTCATTTAGCGCTCAAAAAACAGGCAATTCATAAATTGCCCAGTTTCACAGCGGTCAATGAACCGCCTGCCACTTTTTTCCGCACACGCAATGCGCTTCAAGCCCCTCCAACACCAAGAATCCCAGGAAGGATGAAGACTATGAACGGAGCGGACACAGCGTGGATCATCGTGGCCACGGCCCTTGTGCTCTTTATGACATTGCCCGGGCTGGCGCTGTTTTACGGTGGGCTGGTGCGGGCGCGCAATGTGCTGAGCGTGTTTATGCAATGCTATGCGATTGCCTGTTTGATGAGCATCGTCTGGTTCATCGCCGGGTATTCCATCGCCTTTGGCGACGGCAATGCCTATTGGGGTGGCTTGGGTAAGATGTTTCTCAGCGGCGTGACCGCTGACACGCTATCGGGCACCTTGCCCGAGGTGCTGTTCTTTGCTTTTCAGATGACCTTCGCCATCATTACGCCTGCGCTGATCGTTGGTGCGTATGTTGAACGGATCGGCTTTGGTTTTGTCCTGCTCTTCTCGGCCTTGTGGCTCCTGATCTGCTACGCCCCTGTCGCGCATTGGATCTGGGGTGGCGGGATGCTCTCGGATGGCGGCATCTTTGGCGAGACCGGTGTCAAGGATTTCGCAGGTGGCATTGTCGTGCATGAAACCGCTGGTTTGGCCGCTCTGGTGCTGGCGGTGGTGCTCGGACCACGCAAGAACCGCACAACCCCGCCGCACAATCCCGGCATGGTTATGGTCGGCGCGGCAATGCTTTGGGTTGGCTGGTTCGGCTTTAATGGCGGAAGCCAGCTGGCGGCCGACGGTGGCGCGGCTATGGCCCTGACAGTCACACATATCTCGGCGGCAGCGGCGTCTCTCACATGGGTGTTGTGGGAGCGCATCAAGTTTGGCAAATCCTCCCTCGTGGGCATGGTCACAGGCACCATTGCCGGTCTGGCGTCCATCACACCCGCCTCGGGCTTTGTTGGCCCTGTGGAGGCCCTGATCATTGGTGGTGTCGCAGGTATCCTGTGTCAGGAAGCCGTGACCCTCATTCGGGAAAAGCTGAACATCGACGACACGCTGGATGTGTTTGCCGTGCACGGCGTGGGTGGTATCTTTGGCACGATCATGATTGCAGGTTTCGGTGCAGGCTCCTGGGCGGCACAGCTAGGTAGCCTGGCGATTGTGGGGCTGTTCACCATTGTGGTGACATTCGTGCTGATCAAGGTTGTGGGTTTGGTCACGCCGCTGCGGGTGGATGAAGAGACCGAAACCAATGGCCTGGACCTCTCAGTCCACGGCGAGCGCGCCTATGATCTGACAAGCTAGCATTCAGGCTGGATCAACAAGCGCCGCTGCGAAGTCTCGTGGCGGCGCTTTTGTGTCGATGAGGTCCCAAAGTGCTTCGGCACGGCTCGCCCCCAACAATGACGTCGCTTTGGTCTTGATCCGATTGGTGCGCGCTTCAAGCGGCACAGGTGTATCGAGGTCGTGGGACAGTGTGACGACATCGCCAGTTCTCAGTGTGACATCAACACGTGCCTGCATTTCTGACAGAGCGTTGTCCTCCACAACCTCAACCTTTTGGCGCATAGCGATGACAGCCGGATCCTGGGTCAAGGCATCGGTGAAGCTGTCCAGCCGGGCTGTGTCATACCCCAAGAGGCGCATCGCAACGACCTGCGCATAGCTGAACTTGGCCTTCAGGCCGGTGGTTGGCTGAGCGATGTTGCACACGGTCATCCAGCGCGGATGAGTGCTGATCTGCACCTTGGCGATAGCATCGGGCGGCGCATCGCACTCTGCCAAAGCTTCCAGCGTGGCGTGCAATCCATGGCAGCAGGCATGAAACTTGTGCTGGACTGTGGGAAAGAGCCACTCTTGTCCCAGCCCATTGAGCGCGGTCAGGTCCCCTGCCCCGTGATGCGTTGGACCAAAGCCTTGAGCCGCTTCCAGCGCGGAAGGGTTGGAGACAAAGCCCTTTGCCGTCAAAACTGCGGCTTCGACGCCGTTGGACGCGGCCAGACCTGCGTTGAAGGGCTTGCCCATCGTCCCGAATTGCGACTTCAGACCAGAAGTACGCGTGGCCACAAGGCCAAGCGCAGACCGCATCTGAGCTGCATCCAGCCCCAGCAACCGACCGGCACCCAGGGTTGCCCCAAAGGCCCCTGCCGTTGCAGTCTGGTGAAAACCCGTCTGGTAGTGACCTCGCCCCAGCCAAACACCCACTCGGATCGAGGCTTCAACACCGACCAGTGCGGCTTGCTGCACATCGTCCCCGCTGGCACCAACACGCTCTGCAGTGGCCAAAGCCGCCGGAACCACAGCCACCGAAGGATGCCCGATATGGGCAAAATGCGTATCGTCATAATCCAGCGCGTGACTGATCGTGCCGTTCACCATCGCCGCCATGCGCGCAGGTACGCGAAGCGCCGTACCAACCAGTCCCGCCTCTGGTGCACCGCCCTCCTCCTGTGCTTGATCACGCAGGATTTGCGCCACCGGTTCGTTCTGCCCGGCGATGGCCACTGCGGCCCAATCAAGCATTGAAAGCCGCATAATCTCCAAAGCGTCATCATCAAAACGCGTGCTGATCGCAAAGTCCGACAGGGTTTCAGACAGCTCAGCCATTGCCATAGAGTTCATCCGCGCGCGCCTCAAAAGCCCGGACGATCCGCTTCATCGCCTCAAAGAAAAAGAGCTCTGCGGCGGACTGCAAAAGCTTGTTGCGAAAGGCGAAATCCACATCGAATTTGACCTCGCAGCCACCTTCGTCCAGATCCCTGAAGGCCCAGTTCGACAGCATATGCTGAAACGGCCCATCGAGGTATTCGGTGGCAATATGGTGCTGTGCTTTGTTCAGCGCCACTCGGCTTCCAAATCGCTCGCGGAACACCTTAAAGCTGATCACCAGATCGGCTTCCATCACGTCGGTGCCATCCTCCTGCGGCGTGACTTTTCGCACCCGAGCCGCGGCCGTCCACGGTAGAAACTTTGGATAGGACTCGACATCAGCCACAAGCGTATACATTTGCTCAGCGCTGTAGGACAAATGGCGGGTCTCGGCGTGGGATGGCATTCGGCTTGGTGAGTTCGTCAGTGTCTATGCAGTACACAGCTGTGTCTGCGACCGGGCTCGAAAAAGCAAGTCAAACCGAAGCCGACGCGCGCATTTGTCATGGGATCGAGCAAGGCCAACCCAGCGGCCTGGCCGCCGATGCGCCGCTACTGACACAGTTGAGCAAGGGCTCACCCCTCCAATCGGGCACAATGCTTTGAAAAATACCCATGCCGAAACATGATTTGGTTCTTGGGCTGCTCAATGATTGGGTCTGGAGGCGAGTACCGGAATCGAACCGGTGTACACGGATTTGCAATCCGCTGCGTAACCACTCCGCCAACTCGCCTCTTAGTGACCGCGTCTACCTAGCATATGCCAGCCCGAGCACAAGCCAAAATCATTGGGTGCCGGACACAGGAAACTCCGGTGGAATGGTTCGGGTAAAGTTCGGACCCTATTCGCACTTAAATAGCCGGGGGCGGTGGCAGACTTAAACTGGCGGACCCAAGAGGATTAGCATCTTGGGTGCTTTAATCATTTATAAACAGTGTTTTGGCTTATAATTGTGGCTAACCTTTTAGGTGGGTTAGCCATTGTAAGTCCTTATTTTGTAAGGCTTTCAAGAACGACGCTTCGAGACAGTCTGACCGTACACGAACGTAGCAGGCGGTCGCTAAGCTTGGGGCAGTTACCGCTACCAGCCCTAAGCGGTCATCGAAGAAGCTTCATCAAACTCCCTAAAGTCAAAAGGCCGCCCATTCAGGCGGCCCAAGTTTATTTGTTTATGCTCTTGAGATTCTAACCCGCTCGCTTGCGTATGGCAAATAGGCTTCCAAGAGCAGCTATCAGCATCCAAGCAGCAGCAGGAAGCGGCACAGGAGCAGGAGCACTCAAGTCAGCTCTCTTCGGAGTACCAACATCGTTAGCTACTTCACCTCCAATAAAACCCGGCGTACAATCGTCACACACGCCAACATCAACTTGCTCGCTCAAAAAGTTGGCACCTGCCCCAACAATCGAAACCAGAAAGTCAAAGCTCAAGGGAGCCGAAAGTGGCTGTCCAACAATTCCTGATACTCCAAATGCTCCTCCTGAAACGCCGCCAGCCGGAGCGCTCAAGGTTCCGCCAATATTACTGCTTAGCAGTGATGCGACGGAAAAGTCGAAATTATTCAAGCTGCCGTCCCAATCAAAAACAATCTCGTTGAATGTGCTAAACGTGCTCGTAATGTCTCCTGACAACCTAAGTAAATCATCGGCGTCGTCGAACTCTGCCGAAAAATTGGCCACAGTAATCGCTCCAGCAGTGCTTGCAGTTATCAACACCGCTGTCAAACCCGCCGACGCGAGCTTAACTGTTTCTTTAATTAAGTTCATTGGTTACCCCCCTATTGGTCAACGTAGTAAACTACAGCTGTAGACTTAACAGCTTTGTACTAACAGCTTAAAGATGCACGGCAATGTTAACTCGAGTCAACGAGTTTAGCACCTTGCTAAGGGTCGGGGGATAATCTCTCATAACTCCGCCATGGAAAGTTACTATCTTTATCAATAACTTGTACGACTTCTCGGTTATATTCGCTTAACTTGTTTGGACTGCAGTTCAAGTCCAGCCAGCCTAAGTTTCTTTGCTTCAATTTGTTGAATCGAATTGTCCGCATCTGTGTTATTCGCGTCTCGTACAACGCGCAGCTATTCGGGTTTAAAACAGCCGCTGAGCGCTGTGAGCCCCTTTTCGAGCCTCGGTAGACCGCTAAACGCCGGTTCAGCGAAAGCAGATTCTTTTGTAAGGAATGGACAGTTTTTACCCCCTGACAAAGGGTTAAACACCATTAAGTCTTTGTTTTTATTTATAAAAATGGCGGACCCAAGAGGATTCGAACCTCTGGCCTCTGCCTTCGGAGGGCAGCGCTCTATCCAGCTGAGCTATGGGTCCGCGTGAGAGGCTCTATAGCTGTCGTGCCGCGGCCTTTCAATCTGCAATTTCAGGCAAAAAGCTCATGCGCCAGTTCAAGCGCCTCGACCAGCACGTCGACCTCGGCCTCGGTGTTGTAGAGGCCAAAGGAAGCGCGGCATGTGGCGGTGACCCCGAGGTGATCCATCAACGGCCCGGCGCAATGGTGTCCGGCGCGCACAGCGACACCTTTCTTGTCAAGGATGGTCGAGATGTCATGCGCGTGCGCCGCGCCATCGAGCGTAAAGGAAAAAATCGCAGCCTTGTCAGGGGTTGTGCCTTGAAGCTGCAACCAGTTTAACCCTTTGAGCTGCGCCATGGCATAGTCGCGCAGACGGTTTTCATGAGCGGCGATGTTGTCCATCCCCAGACCCATCATGTATTCCAGCGCAACGCCCAGTCCTATGGTTTGCACGATGCCCGGTGTGCCCGCCTCAAATTTCATCGGGGGGTCGGCATAGGTGATCTCATCCTTATGAACTTCACGGATCATATCGCCGCCGCCCATGAAGGGACGCATCTCAGAGAGGCGGTCCTTGTGCACGAAGATCGCGCCGGACCCCGAGGGACCATAGAGCTTGTGACCGGTGATCGCATAGAAATCACAACCCAGATCATCGAGGTTCACAGGCCCGTGCACAGCACCCTGAGAACCGTCGACCAGCACTGGCACGCCCTTGGCGTGGGCGGCGTCGGTGATGGTTTTGATATCAACCTGCGTGCCCAGCACATTTGACAGCTGCGTGATCGCCACCAGTTTTGTTTTGGGGCCAATCGCATCGATCACTGCCTGCGGGTCGAGCGCGCCGGTGCTGTCCACATCCACCCATTTGAGCGCCACACCCTGCCGTTCGCGCAGGAAATGCCAGGGCACGATATTGGCGTGGTGTTCCATAACGGACAGCACGATCTCGTCCCCGGCTTCCATGCGCGGCATGGCCCAGCCATAGGCGACCATGTTGATACCCTCGGTCGTGCCGGAGTTGAGGATGATCTGATCCTCATCCGCCACGCCAAGAAACCGCGCGATGATGCCGCGCACGGCTTCGTACTTCTCGGTTGCGAGGTTGCTAAGGTAATGCAGGCCACGGTGCACATTGGCGTATTCCTGGGCGTAGGCCCGCGTGATGGCGTCAATCACGACCTGCGGCTTTTGTGCACTTGCGCCATTGTCGAGATAGACCAGCGGCTTGCCATTGACCTCTCGTGAGAGGATCGGAAAGTCTTTGCGGATTTCATTTACATCATACATTTCCAGCCCCTCCGGTTATGCCGAGGAATAGTCCGCCCAGAACACCCATAGCGATTGAAGCCCCAAAAAGAACCGCAATGAACGACACGACGAGAACACCAAACGCCTTGAGGGGATTGTTGAACCCGTGCGCCGCGTCAAGAAAGCTTGTTACGGCCCAAAGCGTCCAGGCCAGAAACACAAGTGAGCCCAGCGCCGCGAGAGCGGGCACAATCAGGCTGATGAGGAACAGACCAAATGACAGCAACAAGGTCATGACTTGTAACAGGGTGAAGACGCTGAGGATGTCCAGAAGGCTGCCCTGCCCGCCCAAAGCTCGCCCCACCCAACACAACACATGCACCATCAGCACGGTGAAACCGAACAGCATCACTGTCGTAAAGAACGGGCTGTCTGTGAACAAAGAGTACAAAAGGAGGGTTTGCTGACCATTTGGCGTTCTGGACAGTTCTTCTAAGAGCGCGGGGGCAAAGGTGCCGCCAAGAAGCGCCCCACCATATAGAGCGACGACAACACAACAGTAAGCGATAACAGCATCCACCACACGGACGCGGGCAACCCAAGCGCAATCACGCGTTCAGCGGCTGCACGCGGGTTCTGTAGCGTCAGCGCAAAGAGTGGTTTAAACGTCTCAGAATTCACTTCGCCCCCCACCCGGCTTCGCGCAGGTTTGACACCCAAAACCACAAGAACACGGCCAGCCAAATGGCCCCGACAATGGTCAGCGCCTGACCCGGGCCGATAAAGCCTGCAACCAGCCCATGCAAGAGCTTGAGCGGGCTTGCTGCCAGAAAGGCCCAGAAGAGCGCAAGACGTGTGGCAAAGCCCGTGACGGCCCCGCCCATGGCGCGCAGCACAAATTGGCTCACAAAGGCAATCGCGTAGAAGATCAGAGGCGCAATGAAAATCCAGGCCATGAGCGACCCGCCCAATAGTGGATTGAGCTCCTGATCAGTAAGATGCGCCTCTCTGGACAAGGCTGGCCACTGGGCCACGAAAAAGACCGCGCAGCCTGCCATCAGAATGGCAAGCGCACGGCCTTCGTTTTCGCCCATATCCAAGAGACGCCGGAAAACCGTGCGCGGACCTCGGTAGGTCGCGACGATGTCAGTCGTCACTGGCATTAGTCGCGCCGCCGCTCCAGCCAGGCTTCGAGCCTTGCATTAATGTCTTCACGCAAGTCTTCGTTCTCGATCTCTTCCACGGCCTCCGCCAAAAAGGCCAGTGTCAAAAGATCGGTCGCGATGCTGTGTGGAACGCCGCGCGCGCGGAGGTAAAACAGGGCTTCCTCGTCAATTGCGCCAGAGGTCGAGCCATGGGAACAAGCCACGTCATCGGCGTAGATTTCAAGTTCAGGCTTGGCGAGAAACTCACTGTCGCCGTCCAAAAGCAGAGATTGGCTGATTTGGTAGCCATCGGTTTTCTGCGCGCCGGGCTGAACCAGGATTTTGCCCTGAAAAACACCCGTGGCGCCGTTGCGCAGAACCTTCTTGAACACCTGACGGCTTTCGCAGTTCACCGCGTCATGAGTGATGAACACTGTGTCATCATGGTGAAAATCACCATCCCCGACACAGGCACCCGCCACATGCGCCACGGCATTGTCGCCTGTCAGTTCCACAACGCATTCATTGCGGGTCAGAACGCCGTTGGCCGTCAAAGTGAAGGACTTGAACGTGCTTTCCTCGCCCAGCCGCGCAAACATATGTGTGACGGCCCGACGCTCATGGTCGCGCCCTTGTGCCCGGATGTGGTGAAGCGCGCCGCCATCGGCGATCTCGATCTCCATGCATTTGTTGAACCGTGCCGCCGCCGGACCGGTTTCAAGGATCGTCGCCGCAGCGCCACTTTCCACCCGCACAACATGATGCAGGAACACGTCAGATGTCTCTGATCTATGCGTGTAGATCAGGTTGATCGGCTTTGACGGTTGACCAGTGACCCGGATTGTTACGCCATCGCCGGCATAAGCGGTGTTCAGTGCAGCCAGCGGGCGCGCGACGGGTGTTTGACCGCGTGCCTCAAGGACCCCATACAGATCCTCCGCCCAGTGATCATCGGTGCAGCATACGTCTTCCAGCCGGTCGACCTGCACCCCCTCTAGTTCGAACGGATCTGACAGCTCTGGGCTATAGACCCCATCCACGAAGACGATTTTGAGCCGGTCCACGTTGTCGAAAAGCGGGGTTTCGTCGTCTACAAAGAGAGCCGCTTTTGGCGCATCCGGTTGCACCAGCGTGTCAGGTTTGGTGAATTTCCAGTATTCATCCCGACCCTGCGGCAGACCCATGCTGCGCAGCCGGGCAAGAGCAGCCTGACGCGCCTCAGCGGTACAGCCCACATCGGGAACCGTCATTGTGGCCAAACGACCTTCTGTCGCAGAATGCCTGCGGTCATCAAGTGCCATTATGCCACCTCTGCCAGAATGTCGGCATAGCCGTTGTTTTCAACTTCAAGCGCAAGATCAGGCCCACCGGTTTTCACGATGCGCCCATCAGCCATGATATGCACGACATCGGGTTTGATGTGATCGAGCAGGCGCTGGTAGTGGGTGATCACGAGGAATCCCCGGCCCTGGTCGCGCAGCGCATTGACGCCCTGGGCCACCAGTTTCATCGCGTCCACATCAAGACCAGAGTCGGTTTCATCCAGAATGCACATCTTGGGTTCAAGAACTGCCATTTGGAGAATTTCATTGCGCTTTTTCTCGCCCCCTGAGAACCCCACATTGACGGGGCGCTTGAGCATGTCGGCGTCAATTTTCAGCGTCTTGGCCTTCTCGCGCACCATTTTTAGGAAATCCGTGGCACTCATTTCCTCTTCACCGCGCGCCTTGCGCTGCGCGTTGAGCGCCGTGCGCAGGAAGGTCATGTTGCCCACGCCTGGGATTTCCACCGGATATTGGAATGCCAGGAAGAGGCCCGCCGCCGCGCGCTCTTCCGGTTCCATCTCCAGCACATCCGCACCTTCCAGCGTGGCGCCACCGCCGGTGACCTCATATCCGTCCTTGCCGGACAGAACATAGCTCAGCGTGGACTTGCCAGAACCGTTTGGCCCCATAATCGCGTGCACCTTGCCCGCCTCAACCGTCAGGTCGACCCCTTTCAGGATGGACTTTTCTTCTTCCTCAAGATCGACTTTCAAGCCTTTGATTTCCAGCATGGTCATGTCCTCATTTATGTTCGTTTTGACGCGCCGCTCAGGGCCGCGTCATCATTTCAATCAGATCGAGATAGTGCTCCGGCGCCAACGTCAGTGGGGCGACATCAAACTCTGCCATGCGTCCGGTCATTTTGGGCGTGCCGATAAAAGCCTCGACCCGGTGATACTGTTTGCGCCGTGCGTAATCGTCGATGAACAACGTCACGGGCTTTTTCGTGCGCAACGCCGTGGCCATCGCACAGCCGGTGCGAAATCGGCCATCCACCAAAACCACATCAGGCTGCTCGAACTTTGGCGCGTCCCAAACGGCCAGAGGATAGCGCGCGTAGCTTTGATATTTTGCCGGATCGGTGGGGTAGCCCCATTCCTTGGTTGGACCAATGTCAGTCCAGATGACGTCAACCGAGCTTCCCTTGGCCACGGGGTTTTCATCAAACCACTGGCGCATCATCTCGGCCCAGTCGCGATCACTTTCCACCGAGAAGATACGCTTGCCCGGCATCTCGGCCGCCATGACCGTCGAGCCGCCAGAGCCATATTCCAAGATCACATCCGCCTGCGCATATGCCGCGCAAAGGACAGCTGCCTCTGCTTCGGGCAGGGTTAGCTCTGGCCGGGTGATATGGGTTTGCGCCACGTCAGCCATGGCGCAAACCCAATCGGTTTATTCGATGAGAATGTATTCTCCACGGAAGAAGATGCTGCTCGGCTCTGAGCGGATCAACAGCGCTTCGACCCAGTCCTCGCCATAAATCCAAACAAAGGGTTCCGGAAAAATCCAGATGAGGTTGTGCATGGTCGACACGGCCAGAAATACACCAATCATCCGTGTTGTCATGATCTTGGGGTCCGTGGATCTGATGGCCACGCCAATGGCAAAGGCGCAAATCGCTGCAACGCCGATATCCATCATGTAAAGCATCATGTCGTCCGCCCCCTCGGCAGAGCCGACGAGATGCGCCGTGGCGAACCGGGCCATAAAGACCGACAGGATGCCCAGAAGCATGGCCCAGACAAAGGACAGCGGATAGGCCAGCCGCCCTCTGAGCGTGTCTTCGGACACTACAAAATTGCGTGTCCGCTTTTCGGATTGCGGGACGATATTCTCGACTGGTCCGGGTGTCACGGGCTTTGGCGCCCCTCCGATCCGGGCCAGACGCGCCTGAAAGGCTTCCTGTTGCGAGTCGCTCATTTTTGCGCTCCCACTGCTTCGATAACGCGTTCGTTACCAAGCCGGTTGGGCACAAATATGGCACAAATTGAACGGGAATTTGCAGGTTTGGTGCGATGTGAAAGGTCATAGCGGCCCCTTCACGTCGTCGTCTGCGTCACCTTCAAATCCGTTGAGACGTGCCACCACATTCTTTGTGGCCACCGCAAAAGCCGAAGACAGCATCAAAAGGACGAACCAGATCCAGAAAGACGCCAGCGCCGCTGGATGCGCCATCGAGGCCAGAACAAATCCCATGATGAAGACAATCGGAAACACCAGTCCACCCTCACGCGTGCCGTCCTCGTCCGAGACAACGGGGCGCTTGATCTTGCGCTCTTGGGGGGCTTCGGGGGAGACGGTCATGCGCGTGCCCTGTGGGATTACCCCACCGACCCTTCCAGTGAGATGGCCACCAATTGCTGCGCTTCCATGGCAAATTCCATCGGCAGCGCCTGAAGCACATCCTTGCAGAACCCGTTCACCACAAGCGCCACAGCCTCTTCTTCGTCCATACCGCGCTGGCGGCAATAGAACAGCTGATCGTCATCCACCTTGGATGTCGTCGCCTCATGCTCTACTCGCGAGGAATTGTTCTTCACCTCGATGTAAGGCACCGTATGCGCCCCGCATTTGTCGCCAATGAGCAGGCTATCACACTGTGTGTAGTTGCGGCTGTCCTTGGCCTTGGGATGCATGCTGACCAACCCGCGATAGGTGTTCTGTGCGTGCCCCGCGCTGATGCCCTTGGACACGATGCGGCTTTTGGTGTTCTTGCCCAGATGTACCATCTTCGTGCCAGTATCGGCCTGTTGATAGTTGTTGGTGATCGCGATGGAGTAGAACTCGCCCTGGCTGTCATTGCCGCGCAGGATGCAGGACGGGTATTTCCACGTCACGGCAGAGCCGGTTTCCACCTGCGTCCACATCACCTTGGACCTGTCGCCCCGGCAATCGGCGCGTTTGGTCACGAAGTTGTAAATACCACCCTTGCCGTTCTCGTCCCCAGGGAACCAGTTCTGGACGGTAGAATATTTCACCTCTGCATCTTCTTCGATGACGATCTCAACAACAGCGGCGTGCAATTGCGACGTATCACGCTGCGGCGCGGTGCAGCCTTCGAGATAGGACACGTAAGAGCCTTTGTCGGCGATGATCAAAGTGCGCTCGAACTGGCCGGTGTTTTCTGCGTTGATCCGGAAGTATGTCGACAATTCCATCGGACAGCGCACACCGGGCGGCACGTAAACAAATGAGCCATCTGAAAAGACCGCCGAGTTCAACGTGGCATAGAAATTGTCTGAAACCGGTACAACCGAGCCGAGGTACTTCTTGACCAGTTCGGGATGCTCTTTGATCGCCTCGGAAATCGAGCAGAAAATCACGCCTGCCTTTTTCAGCTCAGCCTGAAATGTCGTGCCGACAGAAACGCTATCAAACACCGCATCAACGGCGACTTTGCGCCCCTCGGCTGGCGCATCCTCTGCGCCTTCCACACCCGCCAGGATCATTTGTTCCTTAAGCGGGATGCCAAGTTTCTCGTAGGTCTCCAAAAGCTTGGGATCCACCTCATCGAGTGACTTCGGCTTTTCTTCCATACTTTTGGGGCGGGCATAGTAATACTGATCCTGAAAGTCGATTTCGGGATAGTCGACCATCGCCCAGTCGGGTTCTTCCAGCTTCAGCCAGCGTTCATAGGCCGCCATGCGCCATTCGGTCATCCACTCCGGCTCGCCGTTCTTTTCAGAGATCAGCTTGACGATATCCGGGGTCAGGCCCTTGGGCGCATATTCCATCTCGATATCGGTGTTCCAGCCGTATTTATACGTGCTGATGTCTTTCACCGCATCGACCGTCTCCTGGTCTACGCCGTCTTTGACCACATCATCCAGTGCCGCCATTGGGCTTCTCCTCTGTCATCTCCGCCACTCCGGCTCAGGCTGAGCGGGCGCGAAATTTCTCATATGCGCTGGTCCAAGCCGCCGCAAAGGCGCGGACCTCGTCTTCTGTCGTCTGGGGCCCCAAAGAGACCCGGATCGCACTTGCCGCTTCGACCTCGTCAAACCCCATCGCCGCCAACACCCGGCTGGACTTCACCTTGCCCGAGGAACAGGCCGAACCCGCCGAGATGGCAAATCCCGCCAGATCCATCGCCATCACCTGCGTCTCGCCCTTCCAGCCGGGCGTGATGAAACAGGACGTGTTGGGCAGCCGCTCCGCATCTTTCCCGACAAAAATAGTCTGTGATGAAGATTCCTCAATAGCCTTTTCTAGAATCTTTCTAAGTTTTTTTACTCGGTCCCAGACACCCGCTTCGAGATCGCGTTGGGCGGCTTCAGCGGCGGCGCCAAATCCGGCGATGCCAATGACGTTTTCGGTGCCGGACCGGCGGCCCATTTCCTGGCCGCCGCCGCGCGCGAGCGAGGTGATATCCACACCTTCACGTAGGATCAGCGCGCCCACACCTTTCGGTCCGCCCAGTTTATGCGCAGAACAAATGGCAAGATCCGCCCCGCTCCAGGAAAAGGCGAAAGGCATACGCCCGATGGCTTGCGTGACGTCCAGCAAAAGCCAATCAGCGCGCAACTGTCCGTACTCGTACTGGCCGTCGACTTTTTCTGCCACTTGAGTAATCACGCCAGTTTCCGAATTCGCCAACCCCATGGCCAGGGTATGGCCCGGTCCCTGCGGGCACTCAGTCGCGTTCGACAGATCAAAATAAGACCAAAGCGCATCATGTGCTGTGTCCTGTACCATGACATCGCACCCCTTGGGCCGAGCGGCCAAAATCCGTGCCGCCTCAGTTGCCCCGGACGTGAAAACAACCTCTTGCGGCTTGCACCCCACCGCTGCCGCAACCTGCGACCGCGCTTTTTCCACCAATCCCTTCGCGGCCCGCCCCTCGGCATGCACGCTCGACGGATTGCCCACCACATCCATCGCCGCGACCATCGCGTCGCGCGCCTCGGGCCGCAACGGAGCCGTGGCATTGTAATCCAGATAGACCCGGCTCACAGCCCAGCATCTTTCTTGTCAAAAATACCCAAAAACGCGCCGTGCCTCATTCCTCGTCCACCACGGAAAAGAGCGATGGCACCGCCGGACAAGGCGCCAATGAGTTCTCCACCACATCACTGAGCCGCGTCTGGTGCAGAAACACATAGACATGCGCGCTCAACCCTTCCCACAGCCGGTTGGTCATGGATTGCGCGCGCGATCCACTCGCCGCACCCGAGGCCCCTGCCCCTTTGTGCAAAGCATCAATGGTTTCATCTACCGCCGCCAGAATGTCGACCACGCGAATTTCCGACGTGGACCGCGCCAGCTGATACCCGCCACCGGGCCCGCGCACGCTGGTCACAAGCTCGGCCCGGCGCAATTTCACAAAAAGCTGCTCCAGATAGGGCAAAGAGATGTCCTGACGCTTGGAGATATCCCCCAGCGTGACCAGCGTCTCGGGTCCCTGAAGGGCAATATCGGTCAGCGCGACCATGGCATATCGGCCCTTAGTGCTGAGTTTCATGTCTCTTCCCCCGGCGAATTGATTGACCTTAACTGTGACAGGCCTTATCTGGCTTTTTGCTGCAATCAATGCTTGTGGCCATAGTTTAGAATGAATCTAAAGTGCTAGGCTGCGAACGTCAAGAAATTGCCCGGCACCAACGCGTAAAAAGGGGACATGAATGCCCGAGGTCATTTTTCCTGGCCCCGAAGGTCGACTGGAAGGCCGCTACCACCCGCAAAAAGAGCGCGACGCGCCGATTGCCATCATCCTGCATCCGCATCCGCAGTTTGGCGGAACGATGAACAACAAGGTGGTCTATAACCTGCACTACGCCTTTCACAACATGGGCTTCACCGTTCTGCGGTTCAATTTCCGTGGCGTGGGGCGTAGCCAGGGCGAGTATGATCAGGGTGTGGGTGAGCTTTCTGATGCCGCCTCAGCGCTCGACTACCTGCAATCGATGAACAACAATTCCAAACATTGCTGGGTCGCAGGTTTCAGCTTTGGCGCCTGGATCGGCATGCAGCTTTTGATGCGCAGGCCCGAGATCACCGGTTTCGTCTCGGTATCCCCACCGGCCAATATGTATGACTTTTCCTTCCTGGCCCCCTGCCCGTCTTCGGGTCTCATCCTGAACGGCACCAATGACCGGGTTGCCCCGCCTGCGGACACCCATGCGCTCGTGAGCAAATTGCACGAACAGCAGGGCATCACCATCACCCATACTGAAATCGACGGCTCAGGCCACTTCTTTGAAGAGCCGCATATGGACACGATGCTCGACACGGTGACGACCTATGTCAAACGCCGCCTGACCGAGACCACGAGGTAAGCCATGGGCACGACCGAAGATCTGGCGGATGATCTGGCGCTTAAGGTCATCAAATATGTCGACACCTCAGGCGATGATGGCGTGATCACCGACATTGTAAATGTTCTGGGGGCCACGTCACAATCGGCTGAAGAGGCCTTCCTAACCGCTCTGCGCGTCCGCCGCGCGAACCAGAAAGCCCGAGAGCTATTGGTACAGCGGGTAAAGAAGTATCAGGCCAAACAGGCCGCAAATGCTCCGGCGAAGACCGAAGTAGCGGAAGATAAGAAAGACACAGGCTAGGCCGGCATCAGCGCACAAAGTATCGTTTTTCAGAAACAGATGACTGCTGTGCGGACAAAGCGGACGTTTAGATCAGAACCAGACTATCCAAAGATCGCGGTTAGACGTCGATATGCCTCTTCCGGCCAAACGTCCTTGAACTCATAAAAGTTCTCAAAGATCGGGATGTCCTTATTAAGCGGAACCCACGCCTGCTTGCTGGCTGTAAATATCTGAGCGTTTGGCGAACAGAGGTCTGGATTGTCAAGCGTTCCCACGCGGACGTATGTGAGCTTTCCTAGTCTAACGAGATAGCTGCTAAAGACAGCTGTGCCGCAGACCCCGCATCGAGTGATGATTTGGCCCTTGCCGCTGGGAGTGGCAAGCCTGTGTTCTGTCGTTTCGCCTCTACAGGAAACGCGATCTGCTTCAATGATCGCGTTAAGCACATATGCAGAACCCGTTTGTTTCTGACACTCTTCGCAATGACAACAATGCACAAACATCGGAGCCGATGACATCCGATACGTCACTTGCCCACATCCACATGCGCCGGTGAAGCCTTCTGTTTCTTTGGATGTCATCGCTCAAGCCACCAAATCATAGTGTTTGATCGCCCGAGCTTCGACAAGCTCAGCCTCAGCGGGATCGATGTGTGGCGATTGGTAGTCCTGACCGACAAATGCCTTGAGCGATGCAAGGTCGCGCCAGATCATCACAAAACAGAACTCTCTCGGACTATCCGCGCGAGGTGCCCCGGGCAGAACTTGGACGATACCGTCCATTCCCTTCATCAAAGGGATGGCTGTATTGTGAAAAAAATCGCCGAACTCCTTCTCTTTACCTTCTCGCACAAGTACCTGAAAAATGCGCATGATCATGCTGTGTCCCCCTATGAATGGGTAACGCCTGCATGAGTGCCTCAATCCCTTCCTTAGCACAACGACGAACGAATGTCGCGCTTGGGCTCGAAGATGACTTTAGCAGCTAGGCAGACTTTTGTGTCGCCAAGTAGCCGTTATGGTGCATACTTCAAACCGCTTTTCGAGCCGTCACAACGAAGTGAGTTAGCGAGAAGAAGAAGCGCCCACTGTCTGCTAGTAAGCGTTGCTCTTCCGCCCAATTCTTGACTTCCTCCGCCGGAACAAGATTCTTAGCCTCGGCAAATCCGCCCATCAAAATGATCATCATATTCGCCAACCCGTCGGGTTTCAGTTGCGTATCACAAATTGTGATTGGCGTGACACTTTCCACCAAGAACCCGGTCTCCCTCAGCAATGGGGGCAAAAGGGCCGGAACGCGGCGTTCAGCGAAATGATGGTCCCAGGCCTTAACCATTCGATCCATTCTATCCGGTGCGTCGCTGTGCCAAACTAGGCTGTCGAAGTGAATATCGCCGATGACGAGTACACCGCCGGGTTTGAGAACGCGATGAATTTCAGACAAAGCCGATGGGATATCATCCAAGTACTCAAAGACCTGAACCGAAACGGCTTTGTCTATCGTGCTGGACGAAATCGGAAGACTGTCCGCTGAACCAGCAGCAAACTCAACACAGCTTTGGCCTTGGCACCGTTCTTGAGCCGACCATCGCATGTCTTCGCTTGGGTCCACGCCAACAATACGACCGCTATCCCCCACGGCTCGTGCAAGCTCCAGGGTCAAAAGCCCATTTCCGCAGCCAACGTCAACGATCGTTTCACCTGGACCAGGCCTTAGGGCATTAAAGCTTTCCTGACGCCGTCTAGTGACATCAGCGCCTTGGTACACGCTATCCAGAAGCCGGGTGGTTTCTGCATCGAATTCAAGCATGAAGTGTTCTCTGTCGCTTTGATCAATGCAAAGGCATTATCACATCGGGGTATAAAAGTCTGCTATGGGCTCCAACCGGTCATTCCTTCTCCACCGCCTTCACTTTCACCGCTAAATCCTTGGCTATGGCAAAGGCGCCCTGAATTTTGTCCTTGGCCTTTTTCCAGTCGCGCCGCACGACGATCTTGTTGTCGCGCACTTTGGCCAACCCGCGCTGATCCTTGATGAACTCTACCAGTCCCGCCGGGTTGGCGAATTTGTCGTTGTGGAACTGGATTGTAGCCCCTTTGGGGCCGCCATCGAGCTTGGCGATGCCCGCGCGTTTGCACATGGCCTTAATGCGCACCACCAGCAGAAGCGTGTTGACCTCGCGCGGCAGTTTGCCAAAACGGTCGATGAGTTCAGCGGCAAAGCCTTCCAGTTCAACCTTGCTGCTCAAGCCACTGAGACGGCGGTATAGCCCCAGCCGCACATCGAGATCAGGCACGTAATCCTCGGGAATCAGCACCGGCACCCCGAGATTGATGGTCGGTGCCCATTGATCATCGGCATCACTCAGCCCCTCAAGCTCACCGGCCTTGATCTTGGCAATCGCCTCTTCGAGCATGGATTGATAAAGCTCGTAGCCCACATCGCGCATCTGGCCGGACTGCTCTTCGCCCAGAAGGTTCCCTGCTCCACGGATATCGAGATCCTGACTGGCAAGTGTGAACCCGGCCCCCAGTTGATCCAGACTACCCAGCACGCGCAGGCGTTTTTCAGCGGTGGGTGTAAGACGCAAGCGCGGCTTGGTGGTCAGATACGCATAAGCACGCGTCTTGGAGCGGCCAACGCGGCCTCTGATCTGGTAAAGCTGCGCCAGACCAAACATATCGGCGCGGTGAATGACCATTGTGTTGGCGGTGGGAATGTCGAGACCGCTTTCGACAATCGTCGTGGCCAGCAGCACATCAAACTTTCCGTCGTAAAATGCATTCATACGCTCATCAAGCTGCCCGGCGGCCATTTGACCATGGGCCACAACAACGCTCACCTCGGGCACCTGTTCGCGCAGGAACGCCTCGACCTCTGGAATGTCCGAGATGCGCGGGACGACATAAAAGCTCTGTCCGCCACGGTAATGCTCTCGCAAGAGCGCTTCGCGGATCGTGACCCCATCAAACTCGCTGACATAGGTGCGGATCGACAGCCGGTCGACGGGCGGCGTGCCGATGATGCTCAAATCCCGCACCCCGGACAGACTAAGCTGCAGCGTTCGCGGAATAGGCGTGGCCGTCAGCGTCAGTACATGCACCTCTGAACGCAGAGATTTCAGCCGCTCTTTATGCCCCACGCCAAAGCGTTGCTCTTCGTCGATGACCAGAAGACCGAGGTTTTTGAACCGGATATTCTTGGCCAAAAGCGCATGGGTGCCGACGACAATGTCCACCGTGCCATCGGAGAGCCCTGCGCGGGTTTTGTTAGCCTCACCGGCACTGACAAAGCGCGACAAAGGCCGCACGGTGATCGGAAAGCCGCGAAACCGTTCTGCAAAGCTTTGATAGTGCTGACGCGCGAGCAATGTGGTCGGCGCAATGACCGCGACCTGAAGACCCGACATGGCGGCAATGAAAGCGGCGCGCATGGCCACCTCGGTTTTGCCAAAACCCACATCGCCACAGATGAGCCGATCCATCGGCGTGCCGCTTTCCAGATCGGCCAGCACATCCTCAATCGCCCGCAGCTGATCATCGGTTTCCTGATAGGGAAAGCGCGCGGAAAACGCCTCCCACGCGTGATGTTCGGGCTCCAGCACGGGCGCCTTGCGCAAGGCACGCTCAGCGGCGATGCGAATTAGCCGGTCGGCCATCTCGCGGATGCGCTCTTTGAGTTTGGCTTTTTTGGATTGCCACGCTCCGCCGCCCAGACGATCAAGCAAACCCTCTTCATGGCCGTAGCGACTAAGGAGCTCGATATTCTCCACGGGCAGGTACAGCTTGGCGTTTTCCGCATACTCCAAGAGCAGGCACTCATGCGCGGCCCCCGCCGCGGTGACGACTTCCAAGCCAAGGTAACGACCAATGCCGTGATCCACATGCACCACGAGATCACCAGCGCTCAGGCTTTGGGCCTCGGTCAAGAAATTCTCGGCACGGCGGCGCTTTTTGGGCGCGCGGATCAGCCGGTCTCCGAGGATATCCTGTTCGGCAATGACCGTAAGTCCCGGCGCCTCAAACCCATGTTCAAGCTCCCACACGGTCAGGTGCAGGCCGTGTTTGCCAAGGCCCGAAGCATTGCGCACGGTGACAGCGCCCAGCAACCCCTCATCCTCAACCAAACCTTCGAGACGCTCTCTCGCCCCTTCGGAATACGCGGCCAAAACAACGGGACCCTGGGTAAGCTTGTCCTCAACATGAGTTTTGAGCGCACTGAAAAGATTGATCTTTTCCTGCTGGCGCTCAGGAGCAAAATTGCGCCCAATGCGCCCACCCGCATCGATCACGCCAGGACCCGGTGCATGCGGCAACGCCTGAAAACTCAGGACGCGGCGATCGGCGATCGCCTCACCCCAGGCCTCATCGTCCAGGTAGAGAAGGTCCGGTGCGATGGGCTTATACACCGTGTCGTCGCGACCCTTTTGCGTCATCGCATGGTCACGCGCGTCAAACTGATCTGCGATGGCATCCCACCGGGCGGTGCGCGCGGGGTCAAACTGCTCATCCAGCGTCACTGAGGCCATGGGCAGGTAGTCAAACAGCGTTTCCAGCCTGTCGTGAAACAGCGGCAACCAGTGCTCCATCCCGGCCTGCTTGCGCCCGGCACTGACCGCCTCATACAGCGGATCGTCGCTGCCCGCCGCGCCAAAGGCAATGCGGTAGTTTTGCCGAAACCGGGTGATGGCCGCCTCATCGAGGATGACTTCGCTCACTGGAGTCAGATCAAGCTGCGTGAGCTTTTCAGTTGTCCGCTGCGTCACCGGATCAAACCGGCGCAGACCATCCAGCACATCGCCAAAGAGATCCAGACGCACCGGCCCGGCCTCGCCGGGGGCAAAGATGTCAATGATGCCGCCACGGATGGCATAGTCCCCGGGCTCCATCACCGTGGGGGATTGGGAAAACCCCATGCGCACCAGAAATGCCTTAAGAGCATTCTCGTCGATCTGATAATCAACAGTGGCTGAAAAGGTGGCCTGTTTGAGAATGTCGCGCGCCGGCACGCGTTGGGTCGCGGCGTTCAAAGTTGTCAGCAGCACAAATTCCTTTGGCGCGCCCTGCACCAGACCGGCCAGCGTTGCCATACGCGCCGCGGCGATGTCGGCATTGGGCGACACCCGGTCATACGGTAGACAATCCCATCCGGGAAATCGCAGAATCGGCAAGTCAGGCGAAAAGAACTGTAGCGCTGCGTCCAGCGCGGCCATTCGCTTGTCGTCGCGCGCCACATGCACAACCGGTGTGCCGCTGCGCGCCACTTCGTCTGCCACAAGCCGGGCGTCAAAGCCTTCCGGGGCGCCGCCAACGCCGATACGCTGTGCTTTGGTCATGTGGTCCGCCCCTGCCCGGCTCTTAGCCGAGTGCGCCGATGGACATGTTTTGGTACATGCCCCAAATCGCAGTAATGAAGATCGAAATCATACCAATGACTTGAGTTATGAGCCGGTGGCGCAACAATATCTTAAAGAGCGCCTCACCCTGTAGGTCGCGCATTTGAATGACATGGGAGGTGCGCACGGACATCAACCCAACCAAGCTCATCGGAAAGAGTAGCAAAAACACCGCTTGCGAGAACTCGTTGCCGTAATAGAACCCGAGCGTCCCAAGCACCGTCAAAACAAAGCACAGGAACCCTGCCAGCAACAGCCCGGTTTCCTCCATGATAAAGAGAATGCGGTTGGTGTTGATACGCACCAGATCGTGGAAATCCTGCGCGCCAACCATGTCACCAGAGCGGCGGGCACGCTGCGCCAGATCCCATGGAATGCCCAGTACCCAATGGCTGGTGGATGACCATAGCAAAGCCAGCACAATCCAGAACCAAAGGTTGCTGAAACTGCGCATGTCGATCAGCTCGAAAACGTGCTCGTACCAGTCCACTTTTGAGACCTTTTATCCTTACCGCGCCACGTCATAGCGCCGGTGTTCGGCAATTCCTACCCTTGAGATGCGTTAAATTCCATGCCAGTGAGAATGTGACCTTAAAAAAGGACAAACTGATGCGCCCAGTGCACGCCCCGTTTCCCATCACCCGGTTGCGCCGCACACGTCAGAACGCGGCCATCCGTGATCTGGTTGCAGAAACGACCCTGAGTGTCGGCGACCTTATTTGGCCTGTGTTCGTGCGCGAAGGTGAGGCCATCGAGGAACCTGTGCCGTCCATGCCCGGTGTATCGCGACGTAGTGTCGACAAGATTGTCGATGTGGCAAAAGAAGCCGCCGACCTTGGCATTCCGGCGATCTGCATCTTTCCCTACACAGCGCTGGAAGAGCGTACAGAAGACTGCGCCGGTGCATGGGATCCCGAAAATCACGCCAATCGCGCCATTCGTGCGATCAAGGCAGCGGTGCCTGAGCTTTTGGTCATGACGGACGTGGCGCTGGATACGTACAACATCAACGGCCATGACGGGTTTGTCGTGGATGGCGAGATTGTTAATGATCAAACCAATGAGGCCCTGGTCAAAATGGCCCTGGCACAGGCTGATGCAGGTGCCGACATCATTGGACCTTCGGACATGATGGACGGTCGCATCGGTGCCATCCGTCAAGCGCTGGAAGGTGCCGGGCATCAGAACGTGATGATCCTCAGTTATGCTGCGAAATACGCGTCAGCCTTTTATGGCCCGTTTCGCGATGCTGTGGGGGCGTCTGCGGCGCTCACCGGAGACAAGAAGACCTATCAGATCAACCCAGCCAACTCCGATGAGGCGATCCGCTGTGTTGCGCGAGACCTGGAGGAAGGCGCGGATATGGTCATGGTCAAACCGGGCATGCCCTATCTCGATATGTGCCGCAGGGTAAAGGATGCCTTTGGCGCGCCCACCTATGCCTATCAGGTGTCAGGTGAATACGCGATGATCATGGCAGCGGCACAAAACGGCTGGATCGACGAGGATCGCGCGATGATGGAAAGCCTCATGGCCTTCAAGCGAGCCGGATGTGACGGGGTTCTGAGCTATTTCGCCCCGCGAGTTGCGCGGGCACTGTCCGGGTGATCTGAAAACACCAGCAATATGTTGCTTTGCACCACAATCTGTGGTGACAGGCGCAGCTCACGCCTCTATAGTGAGTGTGACGGCATGCAAAAGGCCGGATTCGACAATTTATATACTCAGGCAACGAACAGGCAGTCCTATGAGCAAACTTTCACGGCGCAGCTTTACGCTGGGCGCACTGGCCGCATCCCCCCTTCTCGCCGCTTGTGGCAATGGCGTTGGAAGCACCGGTGGTCAAAAGATCGACGCGCGCGTCGATTCAACTCTGAATTATCTCTACTCAACTTATCCCAACACTCAGGATCTGGCGAACAAGTCTACAGGGCAGCTCGTCATGCCCTTGATCACCGAAGGTGGCTTTATCTTCGGGGGTGGCTTTGGCCGAGGTGCCCTGCGCGTTGGAGGTGCAACCGTTGACTATTACTCAGCCACCAAAGGCAGTGTTGGCCTTCAGATTGGCGCACAGCAATTTGCGCATGTTCTGTTTTTCATGACCGAAGACGCATTGACTGATTTCCGCGCCGCCTCTGGCTGGGTCGCGGGCGCGGATATCGAATATGTGTTCTCTGACAAAGGTGAAAACCTGCGCACGGACACCACAACAATTACAAGCCCTGTCGTGGCGGTAATCTTTGGTCAGGCCGGCGCGCTTGTAGGTGTATCCCTCGAAGGCACGAAATACACGCGCATCATTCCATAACACATTGATATTTCTACAAAAAGGCGAGGCTAGTCCCTCGCCTTTTTTCGTGTGCAATCAGTGCAACTGAAACTCACCCGTCACATGTCGCCATTCGCCTGGGCTGATCAATTTGCGATGTGTGAATTTGACGGAATGCAATGGCCCTTCAATCTCGTCCTGCCAGAATTCGATAAATTTAAACAGATTGGGATGGTCCGGCGCTGTATCATATTCCTGCCAGATGAACGTGTTCAGGACATGCGTATAATCCGGCATGTGATAGAACATTTCGGCTGTGGTCAGCCCGTAGCCTTTGAGCATCATTTCGGTTTCAGACATGGTCATTGCTCAACCTCTTACCTTTTTTCGTTGCCCCCAGTAGTTTCATCTTGCCATGGAAAAATTACTTTTCAATAAAAACAATGTGTTATCACCTAAGTGATGTGGCTGCCAAACAAGGCTCAGCAGAGGCATTGCACCCTATATCCTGCCTCTGGTATAGTTTTCATGACTATATATAGAGTTTGTGCGACAAGACGGGACATTACGTGAGCGACACGCCAGAAACCCCTGAAAACGAAGATGAAATGCCGCCGGAGCGCCCGCCATATGATGGGCCATCGGTGTCAATCATCGACGAGATGAAAACATCCTATCTCGACTATGCGATGTCGGTGATTGTCAGCCGCGCTATCCCTGACCTTCGGGATGGTTTGAAACCGGTGCATCGACGCATCCTTTACGCGATGCACGAAACGGGCAACACGCATGACAAGGCATACCGGAAATCCGCGCGCCCGGTGGGTGACGTCATGGGTAAATACCACCCCCACGGCGATAGCGCGATCTATGACGCTCTTGTACGTATGGCGCAGGATTTTTCGATGTCCCTGCCCTTGCTCGACGGGCAAGGCAACTTTGGCTCGATGGATGGCGATAACCCGGCGGCGATGCGCTATACCGAAGTGCGCATGGACAAGCCCGCCGCGTCACTTTTGGCGGATATTGAAAAAGACACGGTTAACTTTCAGGACAACTACGACGGTAAGGACCGCGAACCCTCGGTCTTGCCCGCGCGCTTCCCGAATATGCTGGTCAACGGCGCGGGGGGGATCGCGGTGGGTATGGCCACCAACATCCCACCGCATAACCTTGGTGAGGTGGTAGACGCTACGTTGGCACTGATCGAGAATCCTGACCTGAGTTCTGAACAACTGATTGAATATGTGCCTGGTCCGGACTTTCCGACCGGAGGCATTATGCTGGGCCGCTCAGGCGCGCGCAAAGCATATATCGAAGGGCGTGGCAGTGTTGTGATCCGCTCAAAAACACGCGTAGAGGAGATTAGGAAAGACCGTTACGCCATTGTTATTGATGAGATTCCGTATCAGGTGAACAAAGCGGCGATGATTGAAAAAATCGCCGAAACCGTGCGTGACAAGAAGATCGACGGCATCAGCCATGTGCAAGACGAATCCGACCGCAACGGTGTGCGAGTCGTGGTGGAACTGAAGCGCGACGCGACGGCCGAAGTGGTTCTCAACCAACTCTTCCGGTTCACGCCGATGCAGACGCATTTCGGCTGCAACATGTTGGCCTTGAATGGAGGTCGGCCAGAGCAGTTGACACTTTATGGCTTCCTCTCTGCCTTCATCAGCTTCCGCGAAGAGGTTGTGGCCCGCCGCACCGCATTTGACCTGCGAAAAGCACGTGAGCGCAGCCACGTCCTTTGCGGTCTGGCTGTAGCCGTCAGCAACGTGGATGAGGTCGTGGCCACGATCCGTAGTTCTGCTGATGCCGCTGAAGCGCGTCAAAAGCTGATGGAACGCCGTTGGCCCGCTCAGGATATTCTGGAATACATCGCTCTGATTGATGATCCGACCCATACGGCAAATGACGACGGGACGTACAATCTCAGCGAAACACAGGCCCGTGCCATCCTCGATCTGCGACTGCAGCGTCTGACGCAGATTGGCGTGAAAGAAGTCACCGATGAACTGCAGGAGTTGGCCGGTAAAATCAAGGAATACCTTGCTATTTTGGCCAGCCGAGAGCGGATCATGGAGATCATCTCGGACGAGCTCAAAGAGGTGAAAGAGCAATTCGCCGTCCCACGCCGCACCGAGATTGTCGACTGGTCTGGTGACATGGACGACGAGGACCTCATCGAGCGCGAGGACATGGTCGTGACGGTTACATCCGGCGGCTATATCAAACGCACTGCCTTGGCCGATTTCCGTGCGCAAAAGCGGGGTGGCAAGGGTGTGTCGGGCATGCAGACCAAAGAAGAGGACGTGATCACCACCCTCTTTGTGGCCAATACGCATACGCAGCTTTTGTTCTTCACCACCGATGGCATGGTCTACAAGCTTAAGACCTGGCGCCTGCCCCTTGGGGGGCGCACGTCCAAAGGCAAGGCAATTGTGAATATCCTGCCAATTCCGACGGGGGTGAGCATTGCCGCCATTATGCCCGTCGACGTGCCCGAGGAAGAATGGAATGACCTTCAGATCTTCTTTGCCACCTCGGCAGGCGATGTGCGGCGCAATGCGCTCAGCGATTTCACCAACGTCAAATCCAACGGCAAAATCGCCATGAAGCTGCCTGATGAGAACACCAGGTTGGTGAATGCGCGCATTTGCTCTGAGGAGGATGACATCATGCTGGTGACGAACTCGGGGCGCGCGATCCGTTTCCCCACCACCGAAGTGCGCGTGTTCAAAGGGCGCGACTCCACCGGGGTTCGGGGCATCAAACTGCAAAACGGTGATCAGGTGGTTTCGATGTCTGTGATCCGCCATTTCAAGGCAGACACGGATGAGCGCGCGGCTTATCTGAAAATGCGCCGCGCGCTGGCAGGGGCGTCTGAAGAAGATGTTGTAAGTGACGAGGAAGGCAACGAAAACGCCTCGATCAGCCCGGAACGCTTTGAAGAAATGCAGGCCGCGGAAAACCTGATCCTGACCATTACGGATCAGGGCGCGGGCAAGCTCAGTTCAAGCCATGACTACCCCGTGCGGGGCCGTGGCGGCATGGGCGTGCAGGCCATGGACAAGGCCATGCGCGGTGGCGCTCTGGTGGCTTCCTTCCCGGTCGAGATGGAAGATCAGATCATGCTGGCCACATCCCGGGGGCAATCGATCCGGGTGCCGGTCGACGGCATTTCCTTCCGCTCGCGCAGCGCAGGCGGCGTGAAGGTATTCGACACCGGCAAGGGCGAACAGGTGGTCAGCGTGGCTTGGATTGCTGAGACTGGCGACGAAGACGAAACCGAAGATCAGACAGTCGAATAGAGCCAGCAAATTCACAGGATTTGCCAAGGTTTTGGTCCAATTGTGCCGCAATGGTTAACCATACTACGCCTTGTAAGGGGTGTGGTGCCTTTGTGCACCGCTATGGAACGGAAACCAGATCGCGTGACACCAAGAACGCAAACATGGCTGGACCACACTGGTCTGAACCTGATCCGCATTGTGGTTGGGTCATATTTCATTGCGATCACAATGGGGTTGATCACCGGGTTTGAGCCCACGGCGTTGTTCGTCCTTTATTCCAGTCCCGTGATGGCCGACTTGATCGGTACAATCGTGCTATTTTCCTTAACAATAATCTACATGACGGGATGGCAACTTCGGCTGAGTTGTCTGGCTCTGGCGCTGTTTGTTCTCACGTCCAGTTTGGCGCAGAATTTCATGATCTCCCCTGCGGGCACAATCAGCGATTTCTGGCGCGACCTGACTTTGGTCTGTGCCGTGATCCTGTCCTACTCCAGCCTGGGTCGGGCCGAACTCCGCAAAGCAGCCCTTGTTGGCAGGCACAGGATTGTCGGACCGCGCCGACTCGGGGACAGGATTGTGCCAAGACGCGTCACGCTTGAAACCAGCGCGCGCGCGACGTCACGCCCAATGCAGGACATTCCAATGTTGGCGGCGGCACCTTCGGACATGCCGCGCTTTGATGAAGAGACCTCAGGTGAACCTGCCCAAGAGCAGTATGATTTCAAAGCCGTGCGTTTCGAAACCACTCGAAAACAACCTGAACCATCGGAACTACCGGATACCGAGGTCGAGCTGAACTTGTTGTCAGATGATGATCCCACCGAGGACAGCGAGCAAAAGAATATCTTCGCACCAATGTAGACGGTTGATTTTTCAATCCATGTGAACCCGTATGGACGAAGAAAGTGCAATTTGCCTTTCGACGTAACGGGATTGAAACCAATTTGGCTCAAGTAAGACGCGTATTGATCACCGGATCCGGCGGGCGTTTGGGGCGGCTATTGCGCGCCGCAACCCGGCTTTCGGACCCTGTGGGATATGAGATTTTGTTTCAGTCCCGCGCGTCGGATACCGACATTTGCTGGTCGCCCGGTGATCCTTTGGATGCGTTTCCGAAATGTGACCTGATCGTCGCGCTTTGGGGGCGCACGGATGGAGATGAACGCGCCTTGGCCCAGAATTCCGATCTGATTGACATCAGCCGTGATGTCGCCCGCCAGTGTGATGCTGACCGCGTGGCTCATATGTCTTCCGCCGCGGTCTATGGTCCGGGTGAGGACTTGACCGAGGACGCCACGCTGTCACCGGTCAACCCGTATGGAGCGGCCAAATGCGCCATGGAGGCGCACATTGCACAGACACACGATCCGGGTGGGCCCCAGGATATCGTATTGCGACTGGCCAATGTCATTGGCGCAGATAGCCTTGCCCCCGCCCTGAAAGGCACAAAGCCTGTTCACCTGGACCGTTTTGGGGATGGTCATGGACCGCGTCGCAGCTATCTGGGCGCGACGGATCTGCTGCGGGTCATTTTGAAGATGACCAATGCGCAGGCGGTGCCAAAGGTGCTGAATGTGGCATCTGTCGCATCAGTCGGAATGGAAGATATTGCAAGAGCGGCAGGCAAGGATATCACTTGGCAGCCTGCCCCGGAGACAGCCGTGCAGAATGTTACACTCGATATCTCGAAGTTGATCGCAGCTTGTCCGGGCTTATCAAGGACAGGTACGGCCGCTGATCTTGTTGCCGATTGGCACGCGCTGGAGGATGCGTCATGAATGCATCAAAGCGCTCTATGGATGTCTGTTTGGCACTGATATTTGCGACGATTTTGTTTCTACCCGGTCTTGTGATTGCCTGTGGTGTGCTTCTGCTCGATGGCAGGCCGGTGTTCTATCGCTCTGAACGGATGAAAAGCTTTGAGCAGGGATTTGCCCTCTGGAAGTTTCGAACAATGCGAGACGGCAGTGCGGATAACTCGGTCTCGGGTGGTTACAAAAGGGATCGGATCACAAGCCTTGGGCGTTTTCTCAGGCGGACGCGCCTGGATGAAATCCCGCAAATTATCAATATTTTACGCGGCGACATGAGTTTTGTAGGCCCGCGCCCGCCGCTGCGGCGGTATGTGGACCTCCGCCCGGAGATCTATCAGAAGGTCCTCACTTCGCGCCCCGGGATAACTGGGTTTGCTACAGTGCATTTCCACCAGACAGAAGAGCGGTTGCTGAGACACAGCCACGACAAAAATGACGCCGATGCGATCTACATTCATCACTGTATCCCGGCCAAGGCACAGCTTGATCTTTACTGGGCCAAACACCGGTCGCTTTGGCGCGATTTCGGATTGTTGTGGTTGACCGTCGCACATGTCTGTTTCGGGGGCACGCGCAGACAAACGCCAGCGAATTCCACACAAGTCATCAGAACACCGTGAAGTATGAGGCCGGTACCGGGTAACGCCTTGCGAAACACAAGGTTAAAAACATATGTTCCGACCAGCCATACGTCGCGCGATGCGACCAAGCGGCTGAATCAGAAAGACATTGCTTGGGAGATATTCAGGCGGTGTGACACGTGAGTAAGGCTATGTCGAAGACACTTTTTCACTTTGCAGGCTCTCTGACGCAGGCGCAAAAGCGGTTTATCACCTTTGCGCTGGACCTGAGTTTGATCCCGGTTTCGCTTGTCTTTGCGGCCTGGATTCTGCTTGGGGCTGCGGCGTTGACTATGCCGCAAACCAGCCTTTTGGCGACACTGGCGGTTTTGATGCCCGTCGGTGGCCTGCTCATACTTGTTCTCGGTTTACACAAAACCAAGCTCAACGCCTATCACGTGCAAGGTGTCGTCGAGACCGCGCTGGTTGCCACCTCTCTGACAGGCGCGGGTGTCGGGCTTGGTTTGGGGCTGCCGCATCTTGCGCTGCCCATGGCGGCCTATGTGATGACGGGTATGGTCTTTCTCATCCTGGCCGTAAGTGCGCGATTGGTGATGCGCCGGGTGCTTCTGTCGATTTACCGCCAGGGCGCGACGCGACTTCCCATATTGATTTACGGCGCAGGACAAACAGGACAACAACTCGCCGCTGCCCTCAGCGTGGATGACACGGTTGAGCCGGTGGCCTTCATCGATGAAGATCGCCGCATTCAGGGGCTGACCATTGCGGGGCTCCGGGTTTACCCGGCAAACAAACTGCAACACCTGATCAATCGCTTTGAGATCAAACGGGTTGTTTTGGCCATGCCACAGCTCAAACCAGCAGATCAGTCGGCCATTACCATGCGCATTGCCGAAACCGGCTGCGAGGTGCATGCCCTGCCCTCTTTTGCCGATCTGATCACCAAATCCCGTGTTGCACCTTCGGATGTGAAACCGGTTGATATCAACGAGCTTTTGGGGCGCGCGCGTCTAGAAGACGACTTACCTGGCGTGAGTGAAACCTATCAGGGGCGCAATATCCTGGTGACGGGGGCGGGTGGCTCCATTGGCTCAGAGCTTTGCCGCCAGTTGATCAAATGGAAGCCCAAGTCACTGATCCTTTTTGATCACAGTGAGTTGGCGCTGTTTGACATTCATCGAGAGCTGCAAAAACTTGATACCGACACACAGATTGTCCCGGTACTGGGCAGTGTGGTGGAAAGCGAACTGGTTCGCATCGCCCTGCGCAAATATCAGGTGAACATCGTGTTGCATGCAGCGGCCTATAAACACGTCCCGCTGGTTGAGGAAAACGCGCTAGAAGGTATTCGCAACAACGTCTTTGGCACCAAGGCTGTCGCCGAAGCCTCGCGCGCAGAAGGGGTTGAGCGTTTTATTCTGGTCTCGACCGACAAGGCCGTGCGTCCGTCGTCAATCATGGGTGCATCCAAGCGCTTTGCCGAAATGGTGGTGCAGGACCTGGCGACTCGGTCCACCACGACCCGGTTTTCCATGGTCAGGTTTGGCAACGTGATGGGGTCCTCCGGATCGGTCATTCCACTTTTCCAGGAACAAATTGCACGTGGCGGACCGGTGACGTTGACGGATATGGATGTCACTCGCTTTTTCATGACCATCCCCGAGGCGGTCAGCCTTGTTCTTTTGGCCGGCTCCTTTGCCCGTGGTGGTGACGTCTTCGTGCTGGATATGGGCGAACCGGTTCTGATCCGCGACCTGGCTGAGAAAATGATCGAGAACGCCGGGTATTCCGTTCGAGATGATACCAATCCCAATGGCGATATCGCCATTCAGGTGACCGGCCTGCGCCCGGGCGAAAAGTTGCACGAGGAGCTGCTGATTGGCTCAGATATGCTCACCACGCCGCATGCCAAAATCCTGCGCGCACAAGAGGCACATCTTTCTGAGATTGAGATGGCCAATGCATTGCAATCGCTCTGGCAGGCGATTGATACACGCAGCCCCGACTTGCTTCAGAAAACCTTGCGCAAATGGATCGAAAAGCAAAGTGGCCTGATTGGTGAAGCTTGGCAAACAGTCAACGAATAGGGATTAGCCCGCATTTTCTTGACGTTCTGCTAACTCAAGCCATTCTTCTTCCGCCCTGCTCAGACTCTCTTGACGCGTAGCCAAAGCCTCTGTCGCCTTGGCAAATTTCGTAGGGTCCTTTGTGTAAAGCTCTGGATCGGCCAGCAAATTTTCCAACTTGGCAATCTCAACCTCAAGCCGCGCCATTTCATCGGGCAGCGTGTCCAGCCGGTGCCGGTCTTTGAATGTCAGTTTGGTGGCTGGTTTAACCGGACGTTGAGGTTTCGGTACATCTGGCTTGGCCTTTGCGGGTTTTGGTGCGACAGCGGCGTCTTGCGGCTTTTGCGCCTGATAGTCGCTCCACCCCCTGCATAGATCGTGGCCCGGCCCTGTCCTTCCATGACGACAGTCGTTGTCGCCACGCGGTCCAGAAAGTCCCGATCGTGGCTGACGAGCAAGACCGTGCCGTCGTAGCCATCCAGAACCTCTTGCAAAAGATCCAGTGTTTCGATGTCGAGATCATTGGTCGGCTCGTCCAGCACCAGAAGGTTACTGTCCCGCGCCATCAGCTTGGCCAGCAATAACCGCGCCTTTTCGCCGCCCGAAAGGGACCGCACAGGCGCGCGCGCTTGCCGCTCATCAAAGAGGAAAACTTTTAGATACCCAACCACATGCCGCGGCGTGCCGCGCACCATCACCTGATCAGCCTGCCCTGAGACGCGCATGTCAGGATCACCTGTCAGGCTATCCCAAAGCGTCATGTTGGGATCGAGCTGCGCACGCGACTGATCAAAAACCACCGGGGCTAGATTGGTGCCATGTTTGACCGTGCCGGCATCCGGCTCTTCGGTTTTCATCAAAAGGTTCAGCAGCGTCGTCTTGCCCACCCCATTGGGGCCGACAAAGGCCACGCGATCCCTGCGCAGAATGGTCAGGTCGAAGTTGCGGATAACGGAGGTCTCGCCAAAGGTTTTCTCAAGCCCCCGCGCCTCGATCACCTTGCGCCCGGATTGCGGACCTGCATCAAGCGCAAGCGCTGCTGTACCCTGCCGTTTGATCTGAGCCGCGCGTTCCGCGCGTAAATCCTGAAGGGCGCGCACCCGACCTTGGTTGCGCTTGCGCCGGGCGCTGATGCCCTCCACGGCCCATCGCGCCTCTTCCGCGATCTTGCGGTTGAGCTTGTGCCGCGCAAGGTCCTCTTCGGCCCAGACCTTGTCTCGCCAAGCCTCGAAATGCTCAAACCCCTTGTCAGAACGCCGCGTGGCCCCACGATCAATCCAGAGCGTGGCCTGGGTCAGGGCACGCAGGAACATGCGGTCATGGCTGATCAGGATGTAGCTGCTGCGCGTGGCCTTCAACTCGGCCTCAAGCCAGGCAATGGCGTGAATATCCAGATGGTTGGTCGGCTCATCAAGCAGCATCAGGTCCGGGGCCTGCGCCATCAACCGCGCCAAGGCAGCACGGCGGCGTTCACCACCGGAGGCCGTCTCAACTGGGCGTTCGGGATTAAATTGCAGCCCTTCCGACGCCATTTCAACGCGGTAATGCTCGGACGGCTCCAAACCTTCCGCTGCGAACTCTCCCAACGTGGCAAAGCCCGACATATCGGGGTCTTGCTCCATATAGCCCACTTGCGCACCGGGTTTGACCACGCGGTCGCCCTTATCCGGCTCCACAAGCCCCGCCATGACCTTCATCAGTGTGGATTTGCCCGACCCATTGCGCCCGACCAGGGCCAGACGATCACTAGGTTGGATCACCAGCGACAGATCCGCAAAGACAGGCTCGCCGCCGAAGCCAAGAGAAATGTCGGTCAGTTGTAAAAGAGGAGCACGTGCCATCCGTGCGGGCTAGCCCGAGAGATTGGGCGCGTCAAGCAAGGCGCGTGTTACCCGACAACTGCGCGGAGCAACCGCTTGCGGGCGGGCGGTATCGCGTTGATCTCCAGCCCCGTGAAAACATGCAGCGTGTTCATCTGTCGGTCCACCACCGCATGGTCACTGACCCAGCCGCCCATAACAAGGTAAGTCCGTAGCAGTGGAGGCATCGCCATCATCGCCTGCTTTGCATCCGGCTTGAACCAACGCAGCTTTTGGGCAAAATTGAACACCGAAGGGGCCTTGACCCGCGGCAACCACCGCCGTGGCGCAAGGTGTTTTTCCTTTAACATAGCAAAGGCGTCGAGATAGGCATCAGAATCAGTGCCCTTGAAGGAGGAACACCCAAAGAGAAGCTCAATCCCATTCTCGTCAACATACCGTGTCATCGCCGCCCAGGCTGCGCGCAGAATGTCAGGGTCGCGCGCATCGGGGTGAATGCAAAACCGACCCATTTCAACGATAGGGCCATCGAACTCCGCCAAGGCGGACAATTCATAAAACTGTGCCGAATAACTGCGACCGATTTCATCGCCGCCGTTCAAAGGCAAAAGCCGGAAGCAACAGACCAGCGTACCGGTTGTTTCGTTTTCAACCAGAAAATGCGTGCAAATGGGATCAAACTCGTCTTGATCAAGCCCATCGCCCTGCCCGCCAAGAAAGGCAATATGCCGCAATGTCTGCGCCGCTTTAAGATCGTCTTGCGTCTCCGCGATGCGAACCCTGTAATGTCCTTTGCTGAGCATGAGATGCCCACCTTGTGCTGTCTGTCTTACACGTAGCTATGCCGCACGCCGCATACAAGCCACACCATGAGCGCGACGCACTCAGTTGAAGAGCTGTGAGGGGTCGATATTACCGAAATTGCCGAGCAGTTGGCGCAAAAATCCTTTGCCAACCACCGTAGAGTCGGTCACCCGACGCGTGAGCGGCACGACGTTTCCATCTGCCAAACTGAAGCGTTCGATATTGGCAATCGTATCAGACTGATCAAAGCTGATGGCCAGAACCTGACGATCGATCACTTCGGGGCGGCGAAACCCAACTTCCTTGATGCGCGTTCGAACATAGTAATAGTCGCCGCCACTCAAAAGACCCGACGCCGAAGGTGCGCCCACCACATCATCAACAGTGGCGCGGTTATCTACGCCGACGACCAATGTCTGCAATTCGTCTTCCGGCGGTACATATCCATGATTGCGAAACTGTGGTGTGCACGCCCCAAGCACCGCCACCAAGACAAGGCCTAATGCCCATTTGCCAAATCGCGAAACCATACTGCCCAAATCCGTTTTGCCACCCAACTGTATGCGGATGCCGCACGCTGGCGACATCCCTTCAACCCGCTTACAACAAGGTGGCGTCCGTGTTCAAGGAAGGATAAATCACAGAGCATGACAGAAAAGACAGATTTTTCAGCCCCCTTGCGCGTGGCTGACCTCAAATCCAATCGCGAAGTCCTCTTTGCTATCGTGCCCGAACTGGACGTGCTGGAGCGTTTGGCGGCTAAGTTGGACCTTATTTCGTTGCGCAAATTGCGTTTCGAAGGCGCTCTGAGTCCCGTCGGTAAGACGGATTGGAATGTCCAAGCCCATTTGGGTGCGACGGTAGCGCAGCCCTGTGTTGTGACACTTGATCCTGTATCAACACGCATTGAAGAAGATCTGACCTGGCACCTGATCAAGGATTGGCACGCGCATGAACCTGAGGGAGATGACATTGAAATGCCGGACGATGACGCCAGCGCGCCTTTGGGTGACGAGATTGACCTCATGGCTTTGATGCAAGAGGCTCTGGCACTTGCTCTGCCCGATTATCCGCGCAGTGCGACTGCACCTGCCAAAGGCGCGCGCGCCGCGCCTCCTGGGGCCGCTCCAATCTCAGATGAGGATGTCAAACCATTTGCCGGACTGGCGGATTTCAAAAAGCGCCTGGAAGACGACAACTGAGCCTGGCCAAACCGGCAAAAAAGGTCTTGCCACGGTCACATTTCACTGTATTTTCGCGCCTTCACCGGATTAGGGGTTGAACCTGCGGCACCACACGGACTATCAGCCGCCTCAACCCTATGGAAACCGGGTCAGCGAGACCCATCAGATTTGAGGTTGTGACATGGCTGTCCAACAGAACAAAGTATCGAAATCGCGTCGCAACAACCGTCGGGCGCATGACGCTCTGGTCGCGGCCAACCCGAATGAATGCCCGAACTGTGGTGAGCTCAAGCGCCCACATCACGTTTGCGCAGCGTGCGGTCACTACGCAGACCGCGAAATTGTCTCGATGGTTGACGAGGTCGATCTGGAAGACGACGCAGCCTAACGACGCTGAGGAGCGCGTCCGATGAGTTCATCCACGGACCCTTCCAAAGCGCAGAACGCACGCGTTCTCATTTCGGTTGACGCCATGGGCGGGGATCTTGGACCGGCGGCTGTTGTCGCCGGTATTTCTTATTCTGCCAAAATAAATCCTGACATCGGCTTTATTCTGCACGGTGATGCGGATCAGCTCAAACCCTTGGTGGCCAAACGCAAGACGCTGACAGGCCGGTGCGAGATTCGCGACGCCAAAGACGTCATCCAGATGGAAGACAAGCCGAGCCAGGCCATTCGGAATGGCAAAAACAGCTCAATGTGGTCAGCGATTGAGTGTGTGCGCAACGGTGAGGCCTCCGTTTGTGTCTCATGCGGGAACACCGGAGCGCTTTTGCTGATGTCCGTGGTGCGGCTGCGAAAACTTCCGGGCATCTATCGCCCTGCTATTGCTGTGCTTTGGCCCTCTGCCAACCCGCAAGGGTTCAACATCATGCTCGACGGTGGCGCAGATATTCGCGCCGATGCCAAGGACCTGATGCAATACGCGCTGATGGGCACGTCCTATGCCCGAAACGGGTTTGGGTTGGATAAACCTCGCGTTGGCCTGCTCAATGTTGGGACTGAAGAGCACAAGGGCCGCGCCGAATTGAAAGAAGCGCATGACCTAATCGCCAGCAATGCCAGAATCGGGGATTTCGAGTTTATCGGTTTTGTTGAAGGGCGTGATTTACCGGGCACTGTGTGCGACGTGATAGTCACAGACGGGTTTACTGGCAACGTGGCGCTCAAGACCGGCGAAGGCACGGCCAAGATGATCAGTGAGCTATTGCGCGACGCATTCGCCTACACGCCGCTGTCGCGGTTGGCTTCGCTTCTGGCACTGACTTCGTTGAGACGTCTGCGCAAACGGATTGATCCGCGCCGGGCCAATGGCGGGGTTTTTCTTGGTCTGAACGGAACGGTGGTCAAATCGCATGGCGCAGCGGATGCAACGGGTGTCTCCGCCGCCGTCAAGCTGGCCTTTGATCTCGCACAGAAGGGATTCAGCGAAAAACTGGCCGCACGGGTTGCATCCGCCTCGCTGACTGAACAGGATGGCACAACCGACGACTCAGACAACGGTGACCCTGAATGACATTGCGCGCCGTTGTAAAAGGTGTTGGGCACTACCTGCCCGAACGAATTGTTGAAAATTCCGAATTTGAAAAGACCCTGGACACGAGCGATGAGTGGATTCGCACGCGCTCAGGCATAGAGCGGCGTCACATCGCCGCCGAGGGGCAGACCACCTCTGACCTCGCCATGCGTGCGGCGCGAAAGGCGCTTGAGGATGCCGGTTTAACAGCCGACGACATCGACGGTCTTCTTGTCGCGACTTCCACGCCGGACCTGACCTTCCCATCTGTTGCGACCATGGTTCAGAACGAACTGGGTATGACCCGTGGCTTTGGATTTGACGTTCAGGCGGTCTGTGCCGGGTTTATTTATGCTCTGGCCAATGCGAACGCCCTGATCGTATCAGGACAGGCAAAGACACTTCTGGTGATTGGCGCTGAAACCTTCAGCCGGATCATGGATTGGACGGACAGGTCTACCTGTGTTCTCTTTGGTGATGGCGCGGGAGCGCTTGTTCTGAGCGCCGAAGAAGGCAACGGCTCAACCGATGATCGGGGTATTCTGGCCTGTGATCTGAATTCCGATGGTCGCTATCGCGAGATGCTTTATGTGGATGGCGGCGTGTCGTCGACAGGAACCTCTGGCAAACTTCGCATGCAGGGCAACCCGCTATTCCGGCAAGCTGTGGAGAAACTCACATGGACAGCTGAGGCCGCACTGGCCAAGGCCGGACTTGACGATAGTGATCTCGACTGGATTGTCCCGCATCAAGCCAATATCCGCATCATTCAGGGCACCGCCAAAAAGATGGGTATCCCTATGGAACGCGTGATTGTCACGGTCCAGGATCACGGCAATACGTCTGCCGCATCGATTCCCCTGGCCATGGCAGTGGGCGTGGCCGAGGGCAAGATCAAGCAGGGTGACCTTCTGGTTTCCGAGGCAATCGGTGGTGGATTGGCGTGGGGTTCGGTGGTCCTGCGTTGGTAATTCGCGAAATCTGGGCGCAAAACCCGCTTAAACTCAATCTGCCAAGTCATTGACATTGACTCGGAAAATCCCTTCCCCCTAAAGTCGCGGGATAAAACAGAGGGGATGTGATGGGCGATAAGACTTTGACACGCATGGATCTGAGTGAAGCTGTATTTCGTGAGGTGGGCTTGTCCCGGAACAGAATCCGCAGATCTCGTTGAAAGCGTACTGAACCATATGTCCGACGCATTGGTGCGCGGAGAACAGGTTAAAATCTCGTCATTTGGAACATTTTCGGTGCGCGATAAAACCGCACGGATCGGGCGCAACCCGAAAACCGGCGAGGAAGTTCCAATCAACCCGCGGCGCGTGCTGACGTTCCGGCCGTCGCATCTGATGAAAGACCGGGTCGCGGCAGGCAACAAAAGCTAGGGCAAAACGCTTATGGCAAAATCCGCCGATGCGTTCCGAACCATCAGCGAGGTGGCTGAGTGGTTGGAAACCCCGGCCCACGTGCTGCGGTTTTGGGAAAGCAAGTTCAGCCAGGTAAAACCCGTCAAGCGCGCGGGTGGACGTCGGTATTACAGACCAGCGGACATGAAGCTTTTAGGTGGCATCAAAAAGCTTTTGCATGACGACGGGATGACCATCAAAGGCGTGCAGAAACTCCTGCGTGAAGAAGGAGTTGCACATGTATCTGCGTTGTCGATGCCTTTGGGAGATGCGGCTGACGATGTGGTTGTCGACACATCTGCTGTAGAGAGCAAGCCAGCACCAGAACCTGAAAAAGCACCGGAATCTCCAAAGCCCGAGGAGCCAGTTGAGAGCATCGTTTCCGAACCACAAACGCCCCTGACTTTCACGCGCCATACCGCGCCAGAGCCAGAAGCGGAGAAGACACTGGAAATCCCCGCTGCCGAAGACACGCCCGAAACCGTTCCAGAGCTTCCAAGCTTTACGTATCTGCGCGGCAAGGATACGCCGCCCAAATCGACAGATGATGGGTCGCCCGGCCCGGATCCTGTACCAAGCGCCGAACCCGCAGCCCCTGAAACAGAAACTGAGCCAGAGCCAGAAAAACCGCGCCCCGCTATGGTAGATGTGCCAGACGATTTCGAAGACACCGTTGAGGCGGAACCTGGCCTTTTGACACGTCTCTCCACCTTGCGCCGCCCCATTTCCAGCACGACCGCAGAGCAACTCAAACCGCTCTTGGCCAAGCTGCGGGATCGCGCATCGAGCTAGGTGCAAAATTGGGAATTCCCTCTTGTGATCGGCGTGAAAACGGGTATGTAACCCCAATCGTCGGGCTATGGCGCAGCCTGGTAGCGCGTCCGTCTGGGGGACGGAAGGTCGCAGGTTCGAGTCCTGCTAGCCCGACCATTCTCAAATCGCCCGCCCAAGCCACGGGGCGGGTTTTTTCATGAGAGGCAAGCGGCGATGAAAACCGGGGTTTTGTCAGACCGTCAGATCAAAGAGATGATCACGTCCGGTGCGATCTCTGCCGCCGCCCCTATTTTGAACGACCAAATTCAGCCTGCCTCGCTTGATTTGAGATTGGGGGACACCGCATTTCGCGTGAGAGCTTCGTTCCTTCCCGGCAAAGAGTCATCGGTGCAGGAAAGACTTAACAGTCTGACAATGCATAAAATTCCGCTGACCGGTGGTGCCGTTCTGGAAAAAGGCTGCGTTTATGTCGTGCCACTGATGGAGCAGCTGACCCTGCCCCAAGGCATGACCGCCGCCGCAAGCGCCAAAAGCTCGATTGGCCGGATCGACCTGATGACACGCATCATCACCGATCAAGGGATAGAGTTTGACCGTGTGCAGGACGGCTATGATGGTCCACTCTTTGCGGAACTTTGTCCACAGAGCTTTTCAGTCGTCGTGCAACCCGGCCAACTGCTCACGCAGATCATTTTCCGCCAGGGCAAGACCATGCTGAGCGATGATGAATTGCGGGCCGTCCATCTGGATACCCCGATTGTTTCAGGCGATCCGGTTATTTCGGACGGTCTCGGCTTTTCCGTCGATCTGCAGCCCAGCGAAGGCAATCTTGTTGGCTATCGCGCCAAGCGGCACACTGGCGTGCTCGATCTTGCAAAACTGGGTCATTATAACCCTGCTGAGTATTGGGAAGAGGTGCGCACGGAGGATGGACATATCATTCTCGACCCCGGCGCATTCTACATTCTTGTCAGCCGAGAGGCGATTGCCATCCCGCCAAACTATGCTGCCGAAATGGCGCCTTATCTGGCCATGGTTGGCGAGTTTCGCGTGCATTATGCAGGGTTCTTTGACCCCGGTTTCGGCTATGACGCAGCAGGCGGAGCAGGCTCACGCGGAGTGCTTGAAGTGCGCTGTCACGAAGCGCCCTTTGTTTTGGAGCATGGCCAGGTCGTTGGCCGGCTGGTTTATGAACGTATGTCTGAAACCCCGGAACAGCTTTATGGCGCTGGTATTTCATCGAATTACCAGGGTCAGGGTCTTAAACTGTCAAAACATTTTAAGTCTTAGAAACGTCCCATGCGGCGCGTCACACGCATCGCCTGTTTGGTGCGTTTCGTGGTCTCAGCGGTGTCCATAGGTTGCCCTGTCTCAGCAGGCGCCTTGCCCTTGTTCATACGCTTTCCGACCGCATCCATACCGGCGTTCATGCCAGATCGGAGCACGCGGCGCATGACCATGCGGACAACCATATTGATGATCTGATTGGCGTTCATTGCGCCCTCCTCATCTGCCTCATGGGTCTGTATATAACATGTAATCATGCAATTTTCAGGGCGAAGACAAGAAATTCACACCTGCGGCGCGTCTGCGTCAGTCCTCAAAAAGCTCGCTTTGGCCTTCTTCAACTGCTTCTTCTATATCTACGTCACCCTCACCCACCTGCGGCATTTGATCAGGCGGCAAACGGTTTTCCAATAGCCCCGCGGCGCGCAGCTCTTTCAGACCCGGCAGGTCACGGGCACTTTCCAATCCGAAATGATCAAGAAATGTAGGCGTAACAACGAAAGTCACCGGGCGGCCCGGGGTCATCTTGCGACGGCCAAAGCGGATCCATTCCATCTCAAGCAGCTGATCCACAGTGCCGCGGCTAATACTGACGCCGCGGATTTCTTCAATCTCGGCGCGTGTCACCGGCTGATGATAGGCGATGATGGCCAATGTCTCGATCGCCGCGCGGCTGAGCTTACGGGTTTCCGTGGTTTCCTTTTGCATCAGGAAGGCAAGGTCCGAAGCGGTGCGCAGGGCCCACGCATCCCCGACCTTAACCAGATGCACGCCGCGTCCCTCATATCGTTTACGAAGATGAACAAGCGCCTCAGCGGCATCGCAGCCATGCGGCATGCGTGATTCCAGCTCACGAACAGTGACCGGTTCAGCAGAAGCAAACAAAATAGCTTCGCACATACGTTCCTGCTCGGCCATTGGCGGGGCTTCGAACAGGCTTTCTTCTTGATCTTCAATCTCTTCTGCCATGCCCTTAATCCCTTCGCCGCAGCTCAAGCGGCGCGTACACTTCGGCCTGCCGCAACTCGACCTTGCCCTCTTTAGCAAGCTCAAGCGCCGCCGCAAAGGTCGAGGCGGTGGCAGAGCGACGGCGTGTCGGGTCGGTGACAAACCCGTCGGGCAGATAGCTGGCGATGTCGGTCCATGTCCCGGCAAACCCGATCAAACCCCGCATTCGGTCAAGCGCCTGTTCCAAAGTGAACACCGCATCTCGGTCAAAGGCGTAGGGGCGAAATTCATCCTTGGTACGGATGCGCGCATAGCCCTGCATCAGATCCAGCAGCGTCGCGGTATACTGCACCTTGCGCACCCGCGTGACCGTTTCTGGAATGCCTCGCGCGAAAAATTCGCGACCCAGCCGGTCGCGCGCCATGAGCTTGGCGGCGGCATCGCGCATCGCTTGCAGACGTTCCAGTTGAAACGCCAGATGCGCTGCAAGCTCTTCGCCCGAAGGCCCCTCTTCGGTCGGGTCGGGCGGGAGGAGAAGCCGGGACTTCAGGAACGCCAGCCACGCCGCCATAACAAGGTAGTCCGCCGCAAGCTCCAGCCGCAGAGCCTTGGCACGCTCGACAAAGGCCAGGTACTGCTGCGCCAGTTCCAGGATCGAGATTTTGCGCAGATCGACCTTTTGCGTGCGTCCCAACGTCAGCAACAGGTCCAGCGGGCCTTCAAACCCGTCCACATCGACAATCAGCGCCTCGGCGACCATACGGTCGGCGACACTCTCTGGCCGTCCAAAATCGTCAAAATCGTCGTCTGACATCTGTACCCTTAGCCTTTCAGCAGTTGGGCCAGCTTTGCCTCCAGCGCGGGAATGTCAACCTCATTAGGGGGCTGACGCGCCGCCAATGCACGTTCTGCGCGGTCCAGTGCCGTACCGCTTAACGTGGCGGACGCATCCGCCACCTGGCGCGCCTCGCCAATGTCACCGTTGCAATGCAATACCACATCACACCCTGCCGCAATGGCCTGCGCACTGAGGTCATGGATGTTTCCGCTAAGCGCCTTCATGGAGATGTCATCCGTCATGATCAATCCGTCAAAGCCGATACGCTCTCGGATCAGGCGCATAACCGGCGATGAAAGTGTTGCGGCCGCCGCGTCACATGCCGAATAGACCAGATGCGCCGTCATGCCCATGGGCAGCGTATTCAACGCGCGAAACGGGGCGAAATCAGTCTCATCCAATTCGTCCAAAGCCGCATCGACTTGCGGCAGATCGAAATGGCTATCGACCGTCGCGCGACCGTGACCGGGCATGTGTTTGACAACTGGCAATACGCCTCCGTCCAGCAAACCCTGCGCCACCGCATGGCCAACAGCCGCAACCGTATGCGGATTTTCCCCGTAACATCTGCTCTTTAGGAAGGGATGCGTGTCAGGCTCCGCAACATCCACAAGCGGCGCGCAATTGGCATCGATACCGAGATCATAAAGCTCATGCGCGATGATGCGATAGCGCGCATACATCGCCTCTTCGGCCCTTTCGCCTGCCAGCTGCACCTGCTCCATCGGAGGGAGCCAGTCGCGCCAGGTTGGGCCGGTCAGTCGTTGAACCCGCCCACCTTCCTGATCAATAAGGATCGGGGCGTTGTGACCCGCCGCGTCTCTGAGATCAGAACAGAGCGCGCGCAGTTGATCGGGCGTTTCGACATTTCGCGCAAATAGGATGTATCCAAAAGGACGCGTCTTGCGAAAGAACGCGCGTTCTTCCTCAGTGAGTTCAGTTGCGCCGACCCCTAGGATGCACGCGCCAAGTGCGTTCAACGCGTCACCACGGGGATACATTCGGCGTTTTCCGCCACCAAAGCCGAACAGAACCGGCGCGCATCATTCAAGTCTGCAAATCCCATGGCGCGCAGGCGGTAAAAGGTGCGCCCCCCGCTTTGGGCACGCTGGATAACCTGTTGTTTATCGCCTAGATATTCTGAGAACTGACCCGAGAGCCGCGTCCATTCCTGTGCCGCCACCTCAGCGCTTTCATAAGCGCCCAACTGTGCCAAACGCGTGCCCGCTGGAATGGCAGAGACCTCCACCAAAGCCGATGTCGAATTTGCTGAGGCCGTAGCAACGCTCGCCGCAACGGCTTCGGCGACCGAGTCGGTCGACGCGGCAACGCGTGTCGGGCGCAGTTGCGGACGCAAGGAACGGCCCAGCCCTTCGGTAACAGGTGTTTCTTCTGCCACGTCCTCTGTGGTGATCACTGTTTCGGTTTGAGGCAGCGCTTCAACCTCTGGGGCCGGTTGCAATTCGCCCAGAGGCTCGACACCTTGCGCCAAACGGTCGACCACCTCCAACGCAGCCACTTCGGTCTCGGCTTCGGTTTGCGTCACCGGCTCCGATACGTTGGCCTCCTGAGCTGCAGCGGCTTGCTTGGCCACTTCATTGGCAACAGTGGCCACCTGAGGCGTGTCCTCAAGGCTGAGTTCCAGTGGTTCAGGTGCCAAAACAAGCCGGTCTGCCGGATCCGCCGCTGTTCCAACGGCGGCAACGTCGTTAACGGCCAAACCCTGATGCTGGAATTCTGTGCCACCGGGATCTTGTGGCTGGACCCGCAACGGCCCTTCGGCGGCCTTGATCACCGGAACGCCACTGACGTCACGAATGAGAAGCTTGTAGCCCCAAACACCAATGCCCACCACCAGCGCCAGCGATATCGCGGCCCCGGCAAAGTTCGCAATCGTTTGTAAATTTAATTGCCGCTCAGACACAGCCCCCGGCTGCACTGTCATCTGTGCCATGTTTCGCCTCTTTGTCTCTCCGGCGAATACATGCCCGCCGGTTGTTCACTGCTCTCCCCGGCGATATTTTTGATGATGTCAGCGCATCTCGTCTGCCGGAGTTACCCCTAGAATACCAAGACCAGCAGAAATAACAACGGTTACGGCCCGCGCGAGGGCAATTTTTGCCTGCGATGCGGCGGGATCATCTGCATCAAGGAAACGCAACTCGGGTTTGTCATTGCCCCGGTTCCAGAGCGCGTGCAGTTCGCTGGCCAGATCATAGAGGTAAAACGCCACGCGGTGCGGCTCGTTCGTGCGCCCGGCAATTTCCACCAGACGTGGCCATTCGGCGATCTTCTTGGCGACTGAGAGCTGCGCCTCATCCGTCAACTGCGAGAGATCCGCCGCGCCAAGATCGGCGTCGTCCACGGCAATGCCCGCCTCAACCGCCTTGCGCAAAACCGATTTCACCCGCGCATGCGCATATTGCACATAAAAAACAGGGTTTTCCTTGGATTGCTCCAGCACTTTGTCAAAGTCAAAATCCAAAGGTGCATCGTTCTTGCGGGTCAGCATGACAAAGCGGGTCACGTCCGCACCAACCTGATCAACCACATCGCGCAGGGTGACAAATGTCCCTGCCCGTTTGGACATCTTGAATGGCTCACCGTCTTTGTAGAGCTTCACCAGTTGTGTGAGCTTGATATCGAGCGGCACCTTGCCATCACTGAGCGCAGACACCGCCGCCTTCATCCGTTTGACATAGCCGCCGTGATCCGCGCCAAAGACATCCATCAGCGCGTCAAAGCCCCTGCTGACCTTGTCATAGTGATAGGCAATATCCGGCGCAAAATAGGTCCAGCTGCCGTCTGACTTCTTTACTGGCCTGTCCACGTCATCGCCATGCTCGGTCGATTTGAAGAGCGTCTGCTCACGCGGCTCCCAATCCTCGGGCTTTTTGCCTTTGGGTGGCTCAAGCACGCCCTCGTAGATCAAGCCCTTGGATTGCAGCGCCTCTAGCGCCTGTTCGATCCGGCCCGTGCCATAGAGGGATTTCTCACTGAAAAACACATCCATCTGAACCCCAAGCGCCTTCAGGTCCGCGCGGATGAGATCCATCATCGCCTCGGTGGCATAGTCTCGCACCTCAACCAGCCAGACCTCTTCGGGCTGATCGACATACGCATCGCCGACCTTGTCCTTCAGAGCAGCCCCGACCGGGATCAGGTAATCACCGGGATAGGTGCCGTCCTCGAACGCCACCTCCTGACCATGTGCCTCCAGGTAACGCAGGTAAACAGAGCGCGCCAATACATCGACCTGCGCGCCGCCATCGTTGATGTAGTATTCGCGCGTGACGTCGTAGCCCACGAAATCCAAGAGACTGGCCAATGCGTCGCCGAAAACAGCGCCGCGCGTGTGACCCACATGCAAAGGCCCGGTTGGGTTGGCCGAGACGTATTCGACATTCACCTTTTTCCCGGTACCGGTGTCAGAGCGGCCAAAGTCAGCACCCGCCGCCAAAGCCGCCTGAACCACGGAATGCCAGAGCGACGGCGCAAGACGCAGGTTCAAGAACCCCGGTCCGGCCACCTCGGCACTTAGAATAGCGTCATGCGCCCCAAGATGCCCGGCCAGCGCCTCGGCAATATCGCGTGGTTTCAGACCAGCCGGTTTCGCCAGAACCATGGCCGCATTGGTCGCCATATCACCGTGTGCGGCATCGCGCGGCGGCTCAACTGTCACGTTTGTCAGATCAAGACCCACGGGCAGTTCCCCTGCCCCTTGCATGGCCTCAAGGGCTGCCAGCACGGCCTGCCTGATTTCGGTGAACACATTCATCCGGGCGATCCTTCTTCTGTCGGGCGTCGGTTTAGCACCCCCGTAGCGCGCGTCAATCGCGATGCGCGGCGCGGTTTACTTTGCCGCCACGTCCTCACGACCGGGTCCAAACCAGATCAGTTCTGTATCCGGGTCTGGTTCCCATTCCGCATCAGCAGAGAGCAAGGTGAAGGCTCCGCCCTCTTTGTAAAGCGCAAGGGCTATGCCTTCGGGATTTTGTGCGGCCCAGTCCGACTTGGTGAATTCATCGGTCAGCAATGTGACGCGCACCTCCCAACCTTTCGCCATTTTGCTGGCAATCTCAAGATAAGTGAGTTTGCCTGCAAAACTCTGTCCGCCCAGTCCCGGAGGCAGGACGAGGCGCTTGCTGTCGGATTTCAGCCTGCCCAACTGATACACGTTTTCGCGACCGAACTCCGGCGCAAGGTCGGTCGCCACGAGCGTGTTGTAGGCGTCATTGTCGCTGACAGCGACAATGCGGCCATAGGACATGATTTCCACACTGTGCTCAGCCGCTTCCGAGAGCACATCGCCGTAAAACACATGCAGCCCCGCATCCCGTGCACTGCGCAGGCGCGCGCGGTTGGTGTCGGTGATCAGGACCGGGATTTTCACGCTGAGCAAAGCTTGTGCAAAGGATGTGGCGAATTGCGATCCGCCCGCGATGATGACACCCGGCGTGCCTTTGCCCGCCAAGCCCATGGCGCGCGCCACGGGGGCCAGCAAAAAGCCGTTCAGCACCACCGTGACCGCCACGAGGGCGAAGGCAAATGGTGTGAGAAAAGCCGCATCTTCGACCCCATTGGCCACCAATCTTTCACCAAAGAGCCCCGCAACCGCGACAAGCACCACGCCTCTTGGCCCTGCGAGGCCGACAAGCAGGCGTTCCTTGAAGGGAATATTGGTTCCTAAAAGCGACAGAAGCACGGTGGCCGGGCGCACCAGAAGGACAACCACAGCAACCAAGGCTGCGGCCTGCCAGTTCAGCCGCCCAAGGGTCTCAAAATCCATATTGGCGGCAAGCAGGATGAACACGCCCGAAACCAACAGAATGGTCGCATGTTCCTTGAACCGACGCAGTTCCGTGTAGCTGGGCAAATTGGCATTGGCCATGACAATACCCATGACCGTGACGGTCAGAAGCCCACTTTCATGCAGCATGTAGTCCGTGACCGCGAAAGCGGCGAGCAGGACGGCAAAGAGCACCGGGACTTTCATATATTCCGGAACGTAAGCCCGGCGAAATGCTTCTGAAAGACCCCAACCTGCACCATATCCCACGGCGCAAGCGATTGTAATACCGCGAATAATTTCCCAGGCTGCGTGGCCAAGGCTGCCTGCGGCGGCGGTGACGACTACAACCTCAAAGGCCAGAACAGCCGCCAATGCGCCAATAGGATCATTGACGATGGCTTCCCACTGCATGAGCTGTGCAGGACGGCGATTAAGACGCGCCTGCCGCAAGAGCGGCGCAATGACAGTTGGCCCGGTGACAATCATGATCCCGCCAAAAACCGCGGCGCTTTCCCAACTCAGGCCGCCGACATAGTGCAAGGCCAAAGCCGAGCCGATCCACCCCAAAGGTGCGCCGACAACCACCAGCCGTTTTACCCCCTGCTCTGCCCCTCGCAGGCTATGAAAATCGAGCGTTAACCCGCCTTCAAATAGAATAATGGCCACCGCAATGGAGATCATCGGCCCCATCAGGACGCCAATGTCCCTTTCGGGATCAAAAATTCCAAACACAGGTCCAGCCAACAGGCCAGCAACCAACATCAGAACAATCGCAGGCATCCTGAGCCGCCAGGCCACCCATTGCGCACCAACGCCCAGCGCGCCGACAAGCGCAAAGGCCATGACCGGGTCCAAACCGCCATCTGCAGGTGTTGCTGCCATCCTTACACTCCTTCTCGCGCCACTGCGCTGTCGTCTCCGCCCAAGAGCCGTTTGTGGCTTTCTAGCGCATAGCGATCTGTCATTCCCGCGATGTAGTCGCTGACCAACCGCGCCAATTCGATTTCAGTTTTCGCTTGAGCCACATCATTTTGCCAGCGCTTGGGCAGAAATTCGGGTTTGGACATGTAAAACGGAAACAGCTCTTCGACCACGCGCGTGACGCGCTGGCGCATCTCGGTAACTTTAGGAGCGCGGTACATATGCTTGAAAAGGAATGACTTTATTGTCTTCATATCCGCCGCCACCTGATCAGAAAACAAGATCGCAGGTTGACCCAAATGGCGGATATCGTCCGTCGTCTTTACACCGGTTTCCTGTAGCTTTGATCGAGACGTCTCGATCACATCGGCAACCATCTCACCAAACACGCGCCGCAAGGCCTCATGACGGCGGCGATATGCATCCAGCCCTGGATACCTCTGATCCACAGTGTCAAAGCACGGACCAACCATAGGTAAATCGCGGATATCATCCTCGGTGAAAAGCCTGGCACGCAACCCGTCATGCAGATCATGGTTGTTATAGGCAATATCGTCGGCCAATGCGGCCACTTGCGCTTCGGCACTGGCAAAGCTGTGCAACTCAAGATCATGCAGCGTGTTGTAATCGGCCAGCGCATAAGGCAACTCACCGGTCACCGGGCCGTTGTGCTTGGCAATCCCTTCCAGCGTGTCCCAGGTCAGGTTCAGCCCATCAAACTCGGCATAGTGCCGCTCCAGTGAGGTGACGATGCGAATGGCCTGAGCATTGTGATCAAACCCGCCATAGAGGGCCATCAATGCGTTGAGCGCGTCTTCTCCGGTGTGCCCAAATGGCGTGTGACCCAGATCATGCGCCAGCGCGACGGCCTCGGTCAGTTCCACATTCAACCCCAAAGCGCCCGAAATCGTCCGCGCCACCTGCGCAACCTCAATAGAATGGGTCAGACGCGTGCGAAAATAGTCGCCTTCATGCTCCACAAAAACCTGTGTCTTGTGCTTGAGACGGCGAAAGGCGCTGGAATGGATGATGCGGTCGCGGTCCCGCTGAAAACACGAGCGAAACGCGCTTTCCTCCTCGGCCACAAGCCGGGGCCGCGCGCGGTCTGGATCCGACGCATAGGGCTTTGTCATGTCTTTTACTCGCCTGCCCTGTCTTGTGGCACTGTCCCATGCCTCATATATTGCATTGGCAAGCTGAACGAAACCATATGGAACCACCTGCGATGCAACTGCCTCCAACTGTGACGGAACGCGCCTTCGAGCGTCTGGCCGAAATCGGCGCTGGCGATCAGGGACAGGCCCTTCGGGTCGCCGTAGAAGGCGGCGGATGCTCGGGCTTTCAGTATGACATCAAGCTTGATGCGCCCGCCGAGGATGATCTCGTGCTGGAGGGCAAAGGCGAAAAGGTCGTTGTGGATAGCGTCTCACTGCCCTTTTTGACCGGGGCGACCATTGATTTCACCGAAGAGCTGATCGGTGCGCGTTTTACGATTGATAATCCGAACGCCACAAGCGCCTGCGGCTGTGGGACGTCCTTCTCGATGTGATGTCTAGAACTCGTGCTGTCTATTCCGCCGGGACGAGGGTTTTGTCTGCTACCGGTCGAATGCGTTCCCAAATCAGCCAACCGCCTGCTGAAATTATGATAAACGCCCCAAGATAGGTATGCGCGGCAGGCGTTTCAGCAAAGAACGCCCAGCCAATGGCAACCATCCAAATGAATTGTAAGTTCATCAGTGGCGTCACCACATAGGCTGGCAAAATTCGCAGTGCGGCGACCAAAACCCAGCGCGCACCAAAGAGCAGCAAAGCATAGATCGCCGCGAGAGCCACGTCGATGCTTGACATCGGCTTGAACACAAAAGGCAAAGCAAGTGCCATGACCCCCATCAGGGCCAGGTTCGGATAAAAGACCTGCGCGAGCAGATTGGTGTCGCGCCGTCCGATAAACCGAGACGTAACCATCGAAATGGACCCCAGAATGACGGCCGACAGTGCGATAAGATGACCCAATCCCATTCCGTGCACACCTTCCGGGAATACGCACGCCACGCCCACCACGCCCAGTCCAAGTGCCATCCATGTCTGACTGCGCACGGGCTCTCCCAGCACCGGGCCGGACAGAATTGCGGTGAACAACGGGATCAGCGCGATGAACAGGAAGACATCGGCAAACGGCAATAGCCGAAACGCGTGGAAAAAGGCCAATGTACCCAGCACGGTGGCCACCACACGAACGGTCATAGCCCTGGGGCATTGCGTCGACATGCAGCGCCTCTGACCGCATGTGTCGCGGTTGGCCAACAAACTGAAAAGGGCCACCAATCCGCCGGATATGGCAAAGAGCTGTGGTGCGGAATAGGATTGCGCAAAGCCTTTGGTGATGGCGTCCGCGCCGGTGATTAACAGAGAGTAGAGAGCTGTTAGCCCGACGCCGGACAAAACAAGAGCCGAAGAGACGTGTCGGATCATACTAGAGCTCCAGGGGCGCTGGCACGGGCAAATCCATTGAAGAACGATTGAAAATCAACCGCTTGTTCGGCAGCGTTGATTACCTCTCGCGCCATGTCCGACAGAGTTTCATCCAGTTTCGGGCGCATCGCGGACCAGTCCGGGTGCCGAACCCCGTCCAGTGTGTACATCTGCTCGGACAGCTCTCGCAGCGGGGCAACCTCATGCCGTGGCGCGGTAAAGCTGATAGGGCCTTCTGGGATTTGCGCCCCAAATCCACCCTGCCCTGACAGGGCCAGATGCCAGTTCAGCATGAAATACGGATGGTACGCATCTGACCGCCAGCCCATATCATCTTCGCGGATTGCGAAGTAACGGGTTTGCTCTGCCAGCCAACTGTCCCAGCTTTCCGGTGGGCTGACCCCGGCAAAGCGAAGTGCAATGCAGATCTCGGCGAGCAGATCGATGTTCAGCTCAAGATAGGCCAACGTACCTGCAAAGGTCAGACTTTGGATCGACTTTTCATCAAGACAGGGATCCTTCAGTCCGTAGTCGGACAGGTAGAACACGATGTGGGTCAGCTCATAAGCTGCCTTCTTATTGGGTATCGCAAAGGTTTCCGACCGTGTCGTGAAGTCACGCAACCGGTCATCCAGCCCAAGGTCGCGAGACACGGGGTCTACCCCGCGGCGCAGACACAAACGCCGGGCTTCGGCGCGCTGCAGGTCCGACAGTTCCGCCCCCACAAGCCCTTGCTTCGCAACCCAGTCCACCGCGGCCTCAGCGCGGTTTCCTGGCAGGCCAAGGTCCTCAAGATCGAGGCACATCGACAGCAAAAACCGATAATATTGCGGGAAAAAGCTGAGGCGCTTTTCGATGGTGTCGTAGAAATTGTTGAAGGGCGCAAGCGAGGTCAGCGGCAACTCAAAGCCGCAGCTTTGGTAGATGTTGAGCAGTTCCGCGTTTTCCTTGAGCCAGAACACATCCTGTTCCGGACGGCGTTGCGACACAAACCGCTCCAGCAAAGCCGCCTGACGCAGCTCTGCCGTGGATTGGCGGAACGGAAAATCGAAGTGAACGACGGATCCCATGAATGATACCTTCCTTTACAACCAGATTCCGTTCCGCTGAGCCATTTACAGGCTCGAAGTGAAGGCGTGAACAGCGTCACCTTCAGTGGTCTCGGAGGCGCGGACGGGCCCGAGGCTGGAAGTGAAAAGCTCTACTGCGTCGCCTTCCGTGGTGTCAGATGCACGAACCGGACCAAGGCTAGAGGTGAAGAGTTCCACCGCATCGCCGTCCATATCTGAGGATGTGACAGGTGTCAGCGACGATGTGAACGCCTCTGTGCCCTGCCCAACATACGCGTCTGCTTCTGCGACAGGACCCAATGAAGAAGTGAATGCCTCAACTGCGGAGCCGTCAAACATATCGGCGCTGTTGTCTTGTGTTGTTTTGTACGAAATCTGTTCTTTACGAAGTGCTACCATAATTTTTCTCCTTTTTTCGGCAGTGCCGGTGAGTGCCCAAATCGTTGCACGGTAATCGGGTCGCAACAACAGAAAAACAACCTTAGGTTGTTATCCACATAGCCAACGACCCTGTGGATGAATGGGGCAGACCATTGGCGATCAGATACTTGCTGTTCCAGATTTCCGGGAGAAAATAATTTTATCCACACGCGTAATTTTGCATGCTTTGCCCTCTAGGCACTGCGCGACGCAGCGAATCAACCTAAGGGCGATTGATAAATAAAGGTCACTCTGCGCGCCGGTCTTGCCAGAGCGCGCTGACTGAGCGATAGACGCAGTCAAAAGGGAGGCTACATGAAAGTTGCCAGCTTCAACATCAACGGCATAAAAGCACGGCTCCCTGCCCTGCTTGACTGGCTCAAAGAAGCCGAACCAGACGTTGCGATCCTGCAAGAAATCAAATCCGTTGACGAAGGGTTTCCACGAGATCCGATTGAAGAGCTTGGCTATCAGGTCGAAACCCACGGGCAGAAAAGCTTTAACGGAGTCGCGCTTCTGTCAAAGCTCCCGCTTGAGGATGTGCGCCGTGGATTGCCCGGTGATGAGACGGACGAACAGGCGCGCTGGATTGAGGCGACTGTTGTGGGAGAGCACAAAGCCCTGCGGATTTGCGGGCTTTACCTTCCTAACGGCAATCCGGCACCGGGGCCGAAATATGACTACAAACTCGCATGGATGGCGCGCCAGAAGGCCCGCGCCAAAGAACTACTGGAACAAGAAGAACCGTTCTTGATGGCAGGCGACTACAATGTGATCCCGCAGGATGAGGATGCCAAACGCCCCGAAGCTTGGACCACCGATGCGCTTGCCCTGCCCCAAAGCCGGGCGGCCTTCCGCGACCTTGTGAACCTTGGGTTCACCGAAGCGTTTCGTGCGCGTAACACCGCGCCGGGGCATTACACGTTCTGGGACTATCAGGCCGGAGCCTGGAACCGTGATGACGGAATTCGGATTGACCACTTTCTGCTCAGCCCCGAAGCCGCCGACTTGATGCAGGATTGTGGCATCGACAAGGGCGTTCGCGGGCGCGAAAAACCCTCAGATCACGTGCCGATCTGGGTAGAGTTTGCGCTTTGAAAGACGATCAATCGCTTTGGTGCTTTGGTGCTTTGGTTGAAAACACATGTGCGGATGTCTTGGTACAAGACGGAAAGATGACGAGTTGCAATACCTCGGCTGGCTGCTCCACCAGCAAGCTTCACATTCCAATAATTCCAAACGCATAAATTCCGGATGTCAGAAAAACAATTCCAGAGACATAGTCAGTCATTTTGCGCGGTTGTTTTTTGGGGGTCATGGTCCAGTCAGACCATTTGTTGTGATTTTCTTCTTGGTCGACAGCGTCCCAGTAGTTCATAGCAGCCTCTCTCGGTGCCCCCACCAAGGCTCACTAAACAACTCAGAAATATGTCAAAAATGAGGCAAGTGAGGCAGAAATTAGGTCTATGCCCCAAGCATTTACATGCATTCTTCGCGCTCAGGCATCAATCACCTCCCGAGTCTCACATTGTCCACAATCTTGAATAAATACAGAGGTCAACTCTCACACATTTATCCGACTTACTGGCGACGAAGATAATTCTCACTGCGTCACATCGTGACCATAGATCCAGTCAAACTGGCCAATCATACGGCCCGGGGCGACAAGACCACCAAGTTTCAGCCCTGCATGCGCCATGCCCCGCAACGGTCGAAACGACAAATGATACTTCCAAGCATTCTTGCTGGCAGCCATAACGATGCGCGCAGTGCGGTCTTTGCGTAGCTCCTGATATCGAGCCAGTGCTGACGATATATCGGAAGCCGCGCTCAGGCATTTACCAAGTGTCCAGGCGTCCTCCAGTGCCATGTTCGCCCCTTGCGCTAAAAATGGCAGCGTTGGATGAGCCGCGTCGCCCAGCAAGGCCACATTCCCCGCCTGCCAGCTTGGCGCAACGGGATGCCGGAACAACCCCCAAAGGTTGACCTGCTCCACACGACTCAAAAGCGCCTGAACATCCGGCCCAAAATCCGCAAAGACAGCCCGCATTGCATCAGGATCATCCTGCTGGCTCCAGCTCTCAGCCACCCACTGTGTGCGTTCTTCCACAGCCACAATATTGCGCAGCCTGCTCTGCCGGAGCGGATAAGTTACGATGTGGCGGCGCGGCCCCATATAGAGATCAACCATTTGCGAGGCCTCGATTTCCGGGACGACCGCGCGCCAGGCCACTTGCTGCGTGAAAAACGGTGCAACCGTGCCATTGAGCGCCGCGCGGGCGACTGAGTGCAACCCATCGGCACCGACGACCAAATCGGCACTATGGGTGTTTCCGTCATGATCCGTGACCTTGGGCGTTGTATCGGGCGTGACATTCATCACCTGAAACCCGGTGCTGACCTCCACACCGCTTTGCACAGCGGCACCAAGCAAGAGATTCAGCAGATCCGCGCGATGCACGAAATAGTAGTCACTATGCCCGGAAAGTCCGAGGTCGAGTGTCGTTACAAGCCTGCCGGAGTAGTCTCGCAATCGAATATGGGTGCCTTGCGGGCTGGTCGCGCGCAAACGTTCTCCAAGCTCCAGCGCCTTGAGAACGACAAATCCGTTTGGACTGACCTGAATACCAGCGCCCACTTCGGTGATCTCAGGTGCCTGCTCCAATACACGCACAGAGGCCCCCTGCCGACGCAGCACCAGGGCCGCAGCCATTCCACCAATGCCGGCACCGATCACGACAACGTTGAGACCTGTTAAATCCATATGCCCTTTTGAAAGCAAAAACGCCGGAGCAAAAGCCCCGGCGCCTGAATTTCTGTTTGTCCTGGCACGAAATCAGTCGTCGCGATGCACTTTTTCACGGCGCTCGTGGCGCTCTTGAGCCTCAAGGCTCATGGTTGCAATCGGACGCGCGTTCAATCGCTTAAGGCTGATCGGCTCGCCGGTCACTTCGCAATACCCGTATTCGCCCTCGTCGATACGGCGCAGAGCGGCGTCGATCTTGGCCACCAGCTTGCGCTGACGATCCCGCGTGCGCAATTCCAGCGCGCGATCTGTCTCTTCGCTGGCCCGGTCCGCAACATCAGGGATCGCGCGGGTGCCGTCTTGCAGCCCCTCGATCGTGTCGCGACTGCCTTCCAGCAATTCGTTTCTCCAGTTAATCAGCTTGCGCCGAAAATACTCCAGCTGACGGTCGTTCATAAACGGTTCGTCTTCGGCCGGGGTATAGTCTTCTGCAAGAAAGACTTCAGC